>JAAXHF010000466.1 GCA_012271025.1 Deltaproteobacteria bacterium
CCTTTATGAGTCCGGACCCTAGCGCGTGTCAGGAGCTTCAGACAACCCATTGATTTCATTCAGGTTTCTCGCGAGATCGTACAATGCTACTTACCGAGGTAGCTCCTGCAAGTCAGCGATTTCTCTGAGGAAAATGAATCGCAGTAAAAAAGTTCATAACACCCTCTAGCCTCTCTCCCACCCTCGCTGACAAGAGTTCGCCAACAGTATCCCCCTGTTTCCCAAAACATGGGGCAGGCTCGGCGTCTGTGCCTGGAGCCCTCATGGGTCGGGCAGGAAGTGCGCGATCGAGTTGGCGTAGTAGCGCAGCAGGTCAAGCTCGGCCTCGTGCGCGCGGTACAGTCCGTCCGTTTCCTCCACCACGTGCCGCAGGACCAGCATCCGCAACCCCACGCTGGTCGCATAGTCGTGGTCGGCCCGCGGGATATGGACATAGGCCCCGTGCTGCTCAAGGGTGGTGATCAGAGCCTGGGCGTGCGCCTTGATCTCAAGGGCGCTCAGGGCGGTGTGAGGATGGTGAACAAACACGGTCGCGATGAGCGGCACCGGCAAGACCGGAACGGCGGCGGCAATCGCGCCGAACACTTCGCGGCCCAGCCGCTCGATGGCCGCAGCCCGCGGCGCTGTATCTAGCCGGCGGAAATCGGTCTGGGTGCGGGCGGTATAGGCGCGCAGGGAAAGCGGCGTGCCAAAGGTGACACAGGCATACCCGAAGCGATACCAGCGCCACCCCAGCAGCAGTTTCACCTGGTGGCCAAGAAACCGCAGAAAGGTGACGACCGTGTACGTCCGGCTGCGGGGACTGGCCTGTGGGTCGCGTTCACGCACCAGGCTGCGATCCTCCAACACCCGATCGTAATTGATCCCCACCGGAATGAACACCAGGTCGCGCTCGCCCTGGGGGTCGAAGGCTGAGACCATGTAGCTGAGCAGGCCGAGTCGGGGTGGGCCGAGATGCCCGTCACGTGTAAAGCGGCCCTCGGGGTAGAACGCCTGCACAACCCCGCCGGCGGTCGCCATCTGTACGTAGCGCGCCAACACGCGGCGGTAGAGCGGATTGTCGGAGGCCCGGCGTACGAAGAACCCGCCGAGCGCTTTAATCAAGGACTGGAGGGGCCAGGTCCGTGCCCATTCGCCCACCGCATAGCTCAAGGCGGCGCGAGTCGCAGCCAGATAGGCGACCAGGAGGTAATCCGCATTACTGCGGTGGTTCATCACAAACACGACGCTCGCGTTGGGTGCGATACGGGCCAGCGCTGCGTCGTCGGCATAGCCGAGGCGGACGCGATAGAGCACGTGCAGCAGGCGCCGGGCGAGGTGATAGCCAATACGGAAATAGATGTAGACGTTGAACGACGGGACAATCTCCCGTGCATAGCGCGCGACCTCGCCAAGCAGGACTTCGCGCGGCCGTGCGGACTGCTGTGCTGCGGTCTCGACTGCCTCCAGCACTGCGGGGTCGGATGTCAGGCGATCAATCAGCACCTGGCGTTTGGTCCGTTGGAACAGCGGGATGTGCAGGGGGAGGCGGGTATTGAGTTCGTCGATCACCCGACTGGCGCGCCGGCGGAACAGCCAGCGGGTGCTGGGCACGAGCAGGCGGTCGAGCACGGCCCACAGGACCAGGGCACCGGCCACCACCACGACCCAGAGCGGCAGGGAGATCGTTTCTGTCATGTTCGCGCCAAGTCGGCCGTCGTTACCGCGATCAGGGGTTCCGCACCGTCTCTCAGGATCAGGACTAAGCCTTAGCACAGGTGTGGGTTCCGCTGCTACGCAAAGGCGTGCTCTCCTTCCACAACTCCCCGCGCCCGGACAAGCATCAAGATACAGAAGAAACGCGCTGGGGGCTTTGTACATCGCCCGTGCCGACGATAAGCGAACAGCCCGGGCAGAAATCGAGCACGCCCTGCTGGCATTGCTCAGTGGGCTGCGGACCGAGTCCTGACTGCGCGGCGACACCGCCGCCCGCCTCGCGGTGCCGATCAAGCTGAATAGTCTTTGGAGCGCATGGCCATTTTCCCTACAATTCTTCAGTCCTGATTCAACCGATAATCCGAGAGCCTGAGTAGTGATAGGGGGAGCTATGGCAGCTACGGGTCTCACGAAGGCCGAACAATCGCACAGAACCCGCCGAGCCCTGGACCCGAGTGTGCGGCGGATTGTGTATATTGACGGCCCGGCCGTGCTGGATTGGTCCAGCGAGCAGCGCCGGCCTCCCAGCTCGCTGGCGGCAATGAGCGCTGAGGGCGTCTGCTCAATCCGCACTGTGTTACGCTTGGACGGGGGAAAGGGAGGGCAGGGCCATGTCGGGCAGGTGCAATCCGCCTCCGGCAGGTCACCCGTCAGCGTCGTCCGTGTCAAAAAATAGCGGGCCGAGCGCCTTTTGGCTCACTTGCCACACTTCGAGCCGGCGGTCTTCTTGCCCGTCCCAAATGAGGCCACACGACAGGGTTTCCATATTCCAGCTGAGCGTGACGGCCTTATCCCGCACACGCTGGAGTAAGTTCTGGTGGATCTGGATGGAGGAAGTGGCGGCGGCGGTCGCAAAGATCACCGACATGGGGATATTGACATTGTACTTGGTGACAAGCTCAGTGCCGGCCTGGTCCGTACAGAAAACGACCGCCCCCCGCTCGTGCTGCTGCTGATAGACATAGTGGCGGTATCTCCGCCGCTCAGCAGGAAGTGCGTTCATCGCGTCTACGTCTTGCTGGACGGCCTTGAGGAGGTCCTCAAATACCGCGTCAATTTGACACGCCGCCTGCCTGGCGACCCAGTTCGGTTTCGGTTCACTCATGCTCGCTCCTCTGTTGGTCTCCGCCCTACGCGGCTCCTGGAGGCAGACCAGCGCCGGGGCCGAGGGTAGCACAGTATGGCAACAGCCTCACGGCAAACGCTAGAGGGTTCCTATGGGGAGGGAGACGGCGGCAGCGCCCATCACAATGTTTATCATCAACACCAGAGCGCATTCATACAAAGTGTGAAGCTTGGAAAGGGGCGGGAGGGATGGAGCCGTGCCCAGCAGTATGGGATAAAACCGGCGATCCGGGAGTGCGCCCGCAGGCGCATATCTCGGTCAGCCATAATGTCAGGTGACGCTTTGCTAACCTGACCTGCACGGGTACAATTCCCAACATGGCCGCACCGAACTGGAAAAACCGGACCATGTGGACCGGGGACAACCTGAACATCATGCGGGGGATGAATAGCGAGTCTGTTGATTTGATCTACCTCGACCCGCCGTTCAACAGCAACGAGGACTACAGCGCCCCGGTTGGGAGCGAGACAGCCGGGGCCGCGTTCAAAGATACCTGGACGCTCAGTGACGTGGACAAAGCCTGGCACGGGGAGATCGCCGACAAGGAGCCTGCCCTGTATGCCATCATTGACGCGGCCGGCCTGTCCCACGGCCAGAGCCTGAAATCGTACCTGATTATGATGGCCGTCCGTCTGCTGGAAATGCGGCGCCTTCTCAAGCCAACCGGCAGCCTGTACCTGCACTGTGACCCGACCGCCGGCCATTATCTGAAAATGACGCTGGACTGTGTTTTCGGGCGGGCCAGTTTTCGGAATGCGCTCATCTGGCGTCGGACCAATGCGAAAGGGCTGGCCTTCTGCGTAGCCGCTGAAAAGCGAGAGCGGCAATGGGTCGGCATTGACCTCTCACCCGTAGCTGCATCCTTGGTGAAGACCCGGATTCAGAACGAAATGGGCCTGTTCTTTGAGCTGAACCATCGGACAGACATCCCCCGTCGGACCGACCTCGGCAAGCTCCCGTCCTACAAGACCCACAAGCATCAACTGTTTGGCAAACAGGAGGGGGTCTGTGCAGGCTGCCGGGTGACGTTTCCCTTTCGCAATAGGACGATTGACCATATCGTGCCGCAGTCCAAGGGCGGGACCGATCATCTCGACAATTTGCAGCTCTTGTGTGGGGCGTGTAACAACCTCAAAGGCAGCCGGGATCAGGCCCGGTTCCTGGCCGACCTGAAGGCGCGGGGGATTGTGTCGCAAATTGGGGAATAGCGTCTCTGATTCCCTTGGCGACCGTAGAAGCCGGACCGCTCGCCAACCTGACCTACGTGGCTACAGAAAGGAGCGTACCCTTGAAACGAAGAATCGGTATGCTGGCCCTGAGTCTGCTCCCCGTCGTGTGTCTCGGTCTCGTCACTCTCTCTTTCTCCGATGACCCGACTCATCTGGAAAGCTGGCGGCAGAGGCCGAATGAGGGACACTTTGCCCAAAGGATTGCTGGAGTCTACCTCATCCGTCACTATACGGACGAGGGAACGCCGAGTTCCTTCCGCTTGATTTCCCTCACCGCAGGGGGCAACTGGGCAAGCACGCATTCCGGTCAGCACGCCATCTTCAACTTTCCTGGCGTCCCGCTTCTCTCCGAGGACTTTGAGGACAGCTCCCCCGGCGTCCCGTTTCTCCCCGAGGACTTGTTCGATCCGTCCACCCTTCTGAACCTTCTGAACCCGTCCCGCTTCAGCGATCAACACGGGGTCTGGGCGCGGTCGGGCTGGCGAGAAATTATGGCGGAGGTGGTCGATTTCAACCTCGACGCCTTGACCGGCGTGCATACCGATATCGTGCGTGTCCGCTACGTGGTGGAATTCAGCAAAGATTTGCAGTCCATCACCGGTACGCAGAGGGGGCGGGTCTTTCCGCTCGATCAAGACCCGCTCGATCCTGAGGCAGTGCCGGCTGTGCAGTTCGGCTCGACATTCAGCGGACGGCGCGTGACGGTCGGGGCCGATTAACAACGGCGCGGGAGGAGGACGAACCGTAAAGTCGGAGGCGGACCATAATATCGTCTGGCGGCGCGGCGAACGGCTCACCTGATTCCTGCACGATTGCGTTACTCCGGCGCTGCGACGACAAAATCGTACACAACGATCTTTCGTGCCAACGGCCCTAACACCTCTTGGACCGCGTGTTTGTGTGTGGGATGCTCCAGATAGGCGGCCAGCGCAGCGTGGTCCCGTACGGTAATCACCACCCCGACATCGTAGGAACTGTCAACCACGGCCCGCGCGCTCGGTACGCTCGGCCCGGCGCTGACGCGCAGTACGCCGGGAATCTCCGTAAAACGATAAGAGGCCGCTATCACCTGCTGGCGCGCCTCGATACTGGCCGGGTCCTTGAGCCAGACGATGACCACATGCTGGATGCGCGTGCCCGGTTCCTCAATCTCCAGCCCGCCTTGGGCCTGCGCCGCCGCAGCCAGCACCACGAGGCCAAACACCCACAGGGATAGTACGCAATACATCAGCGCTCCTCAGAACCGCCAGAAAAGACCTTACACGAGGCAATTCCGATATCAAAGGGCATTATATCGAAGACCTTAGCTGGGAAATTCCGAAAGGAGAAAGGGTTATCGGGACACTCCAGACGAACAGAGAGCAAAGGTTTCGGAATGACGCACTACCACCCATTGTCGCAGGCTTCACACGATCCGAAAAAAGATGCTATGGTGGGCTCTCTGCGGCCCAGCCGACAAACGCGGCGAATAGACCGCGCGGGTTCGTGGAGAGGAGGAGCGGATGTGGAAGAAGGAAACCTGCGCCTACCAGTGCCAGGGATGTGAGGAATCATTCCCCAGTATTCCTCAGGGCAACTGTCCTTACTGTGGCTCGGAAGCCATACTCACTTTAGGCTGGGATCGGGTGTCCTCGGATGAACGAGACAACTGGCTTGATCGGATTCGGGGCCGGTCGCGCCACGTGCATCGGGACGCAATTGGACCACTGTCGTCGTGACGGCGTTGACGGCCGCCGAGTGCCGGAACATAGCGGGTAAGAAGGAGCGACCATACCTTCCAATGAAAATATGGTCCCGGTTCCTGGTGACCGGCTATTGCTCCGGTTGGCTGGGAACCGTGATGGCGGGTGGCATCTCTATGCGGTTGCCGCCCTCTTCGACGGTGAGGACGGTGATATCGAAGGTCAGCTCCTGGCCGGCCAGAGGGTGGTTCGTATCAATCGTGGCGTTGGTGTCGTCAAGAGCGGTGATCTTGGCAAACCGTATCCGCCCGTCCGGCCCCACGCCCTGGAGTTGGGCGCCGACCTTACGCGCCTGCTCGGGGATTCTGTCCAACGGCACCTGCTGGGTGAGGCTGGGATCAACCTCACCGTAGCCGTCCTGGGGAGACACCGCGATTTTTTTTGTGTCGCCGGCCTTGAGGCCGAGCAGTCCCTGCTCAAGTCCGCTGACCAACTCGCCTCTGCCGTGGATATAGACCAGCGGCTCCTGCCCGACGTTGGTGCCGGCCTCGGTGCCGTCGCCCAGGGTTAAGGTGTATTCCAGTGAGACCTGTCTGCCGTCGGCAATCGTCATTGCGCCGGCGGCCTGATCCTCAGCCCATGCGCTCCAGCCCGCTATGAGGAGCGCCATGACAAGCGCACTCGTGCTCCAGATTGGACGTGTCATTGTGTGTTTCCTTTCAAAAAAGGGTATGAGAATGTGATGCATCCTCTCTTGCTGCTCAGACAGGCGAGGATGCATCACCCCGTCCACCCTGGGGCAGAACGTCGGCGCTGGGAAGCGTCGTGCGCGCTACAGCATACGCGGCGGATTCAGATGAGAGCCGAGGGTGCCCTTGAACACCTTGAACAGGTGGTCGAGGTCCCACGGACCCGGGCTGTAAATCGTCTTTTCCGGCTCAAGATGGGTATAGACGGAGATCCGGTAACCGCTGGCGCCAAACGCCTGGCCCGTCACCTCCTGGGCGTCGTCGCTGGCCAGGAAGACCACAATCGGGGCGACATTGGCCGGGTCCATGGGGCTGGCCTGCTCCTGGGCCGTCTCACTGCTCTCGGTCAAGCCCATCTGCTGGGCGAAATTGGCCGGGATGGTGTCGGTCATGCGGGTCGCCGCGCCGGGCAGGATGGCGTTACAGGTCACGCCGTATTTCTTGAGGGCGTTGGCGCAGCTGTAGGTCAGACCCAGAATGCCCGCCTTGGCGGCCGCATAGTTGGGTTGGCCGGGCGCGCCGAGGGCCGAGCCGGACGAAAAATTGATGATGCGGCCGCCCTTTTGCTGGCGCATCAGAGCCGAAGCCGGACGAATGGTGCAAAAGTGGCCCTTCAGATGAACCGCGACCACCGCGTCCCACTCTTCTTCGCTCATATTGAAGATCATGCGGTCGCGCAGAATCCCGGCGCAGTTGACCAGAATGTCCAGCGAGCCGAAGCTATCGACCGCAGTCTGAATCAGCGCTTCGCCGCCCTCGACGGTGGCGATATTGTTGGTGTTGGCCACGGCTTGGCCGCCGGCCGCAGTAATCTCGTCCACCACCTGCTGAGCCGGACCGGTGTCCTGCCCTTCGCCGTCCACGCTGGCACCGAGGTCATTGACCACGACCTTGGCCCCCTCTTGGGCCATGAGGGTGACAATCCCGCGTCCGATGCCGCGGCCCGAGCCGGTCACGACTGCAACTTTTCCGTCAAGTTTGCCCATTATCATGCCTCCTTTTTCCTGACTGTGTGGGGACACCTTGCCCCTATCAGCTTATGACAGTTCGAGCACTCTCTCGCCCAATATATTCTTCTGTATTTCCGGGGGTTCCCGATCTATCCTCAATAAACGAGACCGCAGGGCGGCCTTAACGAGCACGACGGCCGGCCCACGCATTCTCCCCGTGTCATTGATGCCCGTGCAGCATCTCGGAATAGGTCGGCAGTGGCCAGAGGCGGCCATCCACTAGCGCCTCCAGCCGGTCCGCCACGGTCCTCGCGGACTGCATCAGCGGTTTTACGGTTTCGTGGGCGTAAGACGCCGATTGCGCGGGATCATCGTCGGGGAATTCGTCGAACGCCACGGCGAGTTTGTCGGTTTCAGTCAGCAATTGCTGAACGAGATTCGCCTTTTCGTCGAATAGCTTGGACGAGTAGCCAGATTCGGTGCCCACACGGGCATCCTCAACGGCGACGGGAATGATCAGGGTCCGCAGGATATTGAGAAGCGTCCGTGCCTCGATCCAAAGCTCCGTCGTGTACGCCTCTTGAAGGATGTGTTGACGCGCTGCGATTTCGCGTTCGTTGAAGATACCCAAGTCACTGAAGAGCTTGATGTTCTTGGCCGATGTCAGTGCCTGGTATGCCTCGGGGCTGCTCTTCAGGTGGATCAGGGTGGATTTTTCGGCGTGCGCGTATAACTCCTCGGAGTAGCCGTTTCCGCTGAAAAGGGCGCCCTGATTCTGTTTGATGGTTTCACGGATGACTTGGTCGGCCTCCTTGCCGGCTTCGATCTCATCGCACATATGCTTGAGGCTGTCCGCCAGCGCCGCGTTGACCATGGTGAGCGGGAAGGCGATATGCTGGTTTCCGCCCACCGCCCGAAACTCGAACCGATTGCCGCACCAGGGAAAGGGCGCGGTACGGTTGCGGTCTTCCAGGCTGGCCCGGATGTCGGCCACTGGCGCCGATATCTCAATCTGCTTGTGCTGCGTTTCGTATGCAGTGAATTTGCCGCCCTCGGCGACCTGCTTCACATGCGCTTCCAGGCGCTCGCCGAGGTGGAGCGTGATGATCGCCGGCGGTGCCTCCTGCGCCCCCAGTCGGTGATCGTTGCTGGCGGTCGACACCCCGCACCGCAGCAAGTCGCCGTGCTTGTTCACCCCGCGCAGCAGGGCTGCGACAAACGCGATGAAGCGCCGGTTGTCGTTTTCGGTGTCCCCCGGCACGAACAGGTTGACCCCAGTGTCGGTGTTCAGGCCCCAGTTGTTGTGCTTGCCGCTGCCGTTGATGCCGGCAAACGGCTTTTCGTGGAACAGGATGGCGAAACCGTGGTCGAACGCCAGGTCGCGGAGCACGTCCATTGCCAGTATATTGGTGTCCGCAGCGAGGTTGGCCAGATTGAAGATCGGCGAGATCTCATGTTGCGCCGGCGCGACTTCGTTGTGAGTGCAGTGGATCGAAATCCCGAGTTCCCACATCTTCTCGCGCGCCTCGGCCATGTAGCGGTTCACCCGCGGCGACAGTCTGGCGAAATAGTTGGTCGATAGCTCCTGACCGCGCAGCGGCCTGGCTCCTAGCAGAGTGCGTCCTGTGGCCACGAGGTCCGGCCGGGCTAAGTATTTTTCCCGGTCGATCAGGAAGAACTCTTGCTCCCAACCAACATTGCACACGACCTGCTTGGTGTCGGTGTCGCCGAGATGATGCAACAGCCGCAGGCTCTGCTCGTCGACCGCAAGGTCGGCGCGCAACAGCGGGGTTTTCTGGTCGAGCGCCTCGCCGGTCCAGGAAACGAAGGCGGACGGAATATACAGCGTCTCCCGATAGACGAAGGGCGGAGAGCCGGTGTCCCAGCCGATGTAGGCCGCCGCTTTATGTGTTTCGCGCAATTCCCCGTTCGGAAACGACGACCCGTCAGTCTCGGTCTGAAACAACTCGGAGCCGGTCAGGTTAATGATTAACCGATCGGTCGCGAAATCCACCGCCACAAACGTCTCAAGCTTCTCCCCGTGCGTCGGTCCTCGCAGCGGCGAGAACCAGTGCGAATACCCGATGCACCCCTTCGACTGGGCCCACTCCCGGATGGACTTCGCCAGCGCGTCCGCGTCCGCCTTGTCCATCGGCAGTCCAGTCGCCCGACAGCGCGCAAACGCGTAATAGATGTCTGGATCGACCAGCTTCTTCAAGATTGCATCATCCAGCACATTGCTGTTCATGTTCGCCAACGCCGGTGGCAGGGCGGCGGTCTGTACAGGTGCGTCGTATGTGGTGTGCATCAGGGCCGCGGATTTTTCTTCCCCACCAGCGACAACGGCAACTGTTCCGTTAAGTTTCCCCATTGTGATCCCTCCTTGGGTCCTGTGTGGAGATACGCTTCCCGTGCCTGTCCAGCCCCTTATGATCCCTTTGGCAGTCCGAGGACTCTGTCGCCTAATATATTCTTCTGTATTTCCGAAGTCCCCCCGGCTATGGTCAGCAAGCGGTAGGCCAGGGCGGCCTTGGGCCAGCGCCCGCTTCTGAGCGCGTGGTCCGAGCCCTGAACGAGTTGGGCGTAGGGACCGAGCAGTTCGGTGGCAAACATGGACAGCCGCATGTTCAACTCCGAGCCGGCCAGTTTGTTGACCGAGCCTTCGGGGCCGGGCGGATTGCCCTGTACGCGCTTGCTGAGGCTGCGGAACATATTGTAGGTGATGGCCTTGCACTCAATCGAGAACTGGGCCAGCTGCTGGCGCACCGCAGGGTCCTGGCTGGCCGGTCTGCCGTTCAGGTCGAGTTCCTTGGCCAGGTCGATGAGTTCGGCCAGATGGCGGTGGACGGGCAGCTCGTTGCCGATCCCGGCCCGCTCGTGCATCAGGGTGGTGACCAGCACCTTCCAGCCTTCGTCCTTGGGACCGATCAGATTTGTGCGGGGCACGCGCACATCCTCAAAAAAGACCTCGTTGAACTCGGCGTCGCCGGTCATCTGCACCAGCGGCCGCAGGCTGAGGCCGGGCGTCTTCATATCGACCATCAGACAGCTGATGCCCTTGTGCTTGGGGGCGTCCGGATTGGTGCGCACAAACAGCTGGATATAGTCGGCGCGGTGGGCAAAGCTGGTCCAGACTTTCTGGCCGTTAACCACAAAATAGTCGCCCTGTTCAACAGCCCGGGTCTGCATTGAGGCCAGGTCGGAGCCGGCGCCCGGTTCCGACAGCCCCTCGCACCAGATTTCGTCCCCGGACAGAATCTTGGGCAGATGTGCCTTTTTTTGCTCGTCCGTGCCCCAGTGGATCAGGGTCGGGCCAGCCATCATCAGGCCCAGGGTGTTGGCGAAACGCGGCGCGTGAGCCTTGGCCATTTCCTGGTTGTAGATGAACATCTGCATCAGACTCGCCCCGCGACCGCCGTACTCCTTGGGCCAGTGGATGCCGACCCAGCCGTCCTTGGAGGCGGTCTTTTGCCAGGCGCGTTGATACTCAAAGCGGGTGTCGACGTCGATATCGTCAAAGTGCTGCGGGTCGTAGCCCTCGGGTAAATTGGCCTGCAGCCAGGTCTGGACTTCCTGACGAAAGGCTTCCTCTTCGGGGGTGAAATTGAAATCCATGCTGTTCCTCCGCGCCGGCCAGCTTAACCGCTTCGTCTGCCAGGGTAAAGGGTTGCGGGGGCGAACAGGGCTTGCGGTTTCGGCTGCCGAGCGCCATAAGGGCGTGTACAAGCAGGCACGACAGGAGAGCAGGATGGCGATCCATGACAAGCGGTATTGGGGTATTCTGCCGCCACAAACGGCGGCCCGGATTCTTGACGCGGCCAAGGGTGCCGAAGAGCTGGGGCTGGACGGGCTGTGGGGCATTCAGCTGCCTGGCCCGCCGTTTTTGCCCCTGGCCACCGCAGCGGGCGGAACCCAGCGGCTGAAACTCGGCACCGGGGTGACGCTGGCCTTTACCCGGAGTCCGTTTGAGACGGCGCTGTCGGCCCTGGATCTTGATCTGATCAGCGGCGGCCGGACGGTCCTGGGCATCGGGCCCAGCGTGCGCCGCTTTAACGAAAACTGGCACGGCGTGGCCTACGACCCGCCCCTGGCGCGCCTGCGCGAGGTGATCACGCTCGTCCGCCTGGTCATCGAACAGGGCCATCTGGGCAGGCTCGGCAAATGGCAGGGCGCGTACTACACGGTCGATTTCAGCGACCTGAATATCCTGCGTCCGCCGGTCCGGCCCAGTATTCCGATCTATCTGTCGGCCCTGTTCACCGGCGCGGTGCGGCTGGCCGGAGAAATTGGCGACGGGCTGGCCGGCCACCCGATCTGGTCGGCGGATTGGATTCGAGACCGGGTCGAGCCGAATCTTGAGGCCGGGCTGGCCACGGCCAACAAAAACCGCGACGATTTCGATCTGAACATCTGGGCCTATGTGGCGATTCATCCTGACCGGCGTCAGGCGATTGCCGACGCGCGGGGCACGGTCGCCTTTTATTCGTCCATCGCCCAGTATGAGAAGTATTTTGCCGCCCACGGCTTTGGCGAGGCCGCCCGTCGGGCTGCCGCGGCCGCTCAGGCCCAGGATCCCAAGGCCATGATTACGGCTATTCCGGACGCCATGGTCGAAACTTTTGCGGTGGTCGGCACGCCGGACGAGGTGCGGGCTCAGATCAATGCCCGCTGGGAAGTGGCGGATTCGCTGACCCTGATGGAGCCCTCGTTTTTTCTGAAGGCCGAGCAGATACGCGCCTATCAGCACGCCTTGGTCGAGACGCTGTACCGCTGAGTTCCGGGCCGATCCGGGTCCACTTATTTGTCCTGATACAGTTTGTCCAGCTGGCTCAGCAGGTCGGCCTGGCTGCCGGGAGAAGCGTCCTCGGCTGCGGGGGAAGGCTGTGGCGGGGATGACTCGCCCACGTCGGCGCCGGCCTGGAGTTGGCCCAGCTGACTCTGTAGCTGGGCGATGAGCCGCTCTTTGTCGGCCAGCTCCTGACGCAGCTGTTGGACCAGGGCCTCAAGCTCGGCCGTGTTTGCCTGGCGGGCTGCCATACGCCCTGAAAGATGAACGATGCTGACCACCTCGTCAAGGAGAGAGCTGGGGCGTTTGCAAGGCGGCTTTGACAAGCTGCAGCCCGGTTGCTAGTCGGTACGGCTATGGATACCAGCGTACCGGATGGGCTGAGGGAGGCGGTTGGGCGAACCTGGGGGGCTGAGATTGCCGAGGTCCACGCCTTGGCCGGTGACGCCTCGAGCCGCAGTTACCTGCGGCTGCGCCTGCGCGGCGACGGACCGCCGAGTGTGGTGGTGATGGTCCTGGCCGATACTGCTCTGCCGCTGTCGTCGGAAGAACTGTCGGTGTTTTCCGAGCCGCTGACCGAGCTGCCGTATGTGAATGTTGATCGCTTTCTGCGGCCGCTCGGCATGCGTATCCCAGACCTGTATTACGACGGCCAAAAAGAGGGCTTTCTGCTGCTCGAAGATATCGGTGACGCGCCGCTCCGCGAGGCTGCTCAGGACTGTTCGGCAGCCGACGCGGAAGCCCTGTACCGTCAGGCCATCGATCAGCTGCTGTTGCTCCAGATTACCGGCACCCGCAAACACGACAGCGCCTGCATCGCCTTTCAGCAGCGCTTCGACCGGCGGCTGTTCGCCTGGGAGTTTGAGCATTTTGTCGAGTGGGGGCTTGAAAAGCGCGCCGGCAGACCGCTGCCCGAGACTGACGCCAAGGTGCTGCGGCCCCTGTTCGAGGACATTGCCGGGCGGCTTGATCGTGCGCCGGCATTTCTCAACCACCGCGACTATCACAGCTGGAACCTGTTCGTGCACGACCGCGAGATTCGGGTCATCGACTTTCAGGACGCGCTGCTGGGTCCGGCCACCTACGATCTGGCAACCCTGCTGAACGACCGTGATACGCCGGCGCTGGTCACCCCGGACCTGGAACGCAGGCTGGTCGAGTATTACTACGACGCCTGGCACCGGGCCGGTGGAGATCCGCTGTCACACGACGCCGTGTGGCACGAGTACAATCTGTGCCTGCTGCAGAAGGCCTGCAAAGTGGTCGGCCGGTTTTATTATCTGGAGCTGGAAAAACACAAGACCGGCTACAGTCGCTATATTCCACCGACCCTGGCGACCATCCGCCGGGTGCTTGAACGCCTGCCCGAGTATCGTCCCCTGCAGGATATTGTGGCCCGGCATTTTCCTGAACGATGAGAAGCGCTGCATCAAGAAGCACGCAGCGCTCAGCTTGCTCGCCATGCGCGCCATGATTCTGGCCGCTGGGCTGGGAACCCGCCTGCGGCCGCTCACCAACACGACGCCCAAGGCCCTGGCCCCGGTGGCGGGCCGCCCGCTGATCGAGTACGCCCTGCGTTTTGTGCGCGCGCAGGGTATCCGCGAGGTGGTGATCAACCTCCATCACCTGGGCGATCAGATTCGGGCCAGGCTGGGTGACGGGCGAGACTACGGCGTGCGGATTACCTATTCTGTTGAGGAACGGCTGCTGGAGACCGGGGGCGGGGTGAAGCAGGCTCAGGCGTTCCTGGACGGCGGGACGTTCCTGGTCGTCAACTCGGACGCCATTCTTGATATCGATCTGGCTGCGGTGCTTGACGCCCACCAACGCAACCGGGCCGTGGCTACCTTGGTCTTGCGGCCCGATCCCGACGCGGCCAGCTACGGTCTGCTGGAGATCGACCGCAGCGGCCGCCTGCGCCGTTTACGCGGCCAGCCGGTCGGGGTGGACGAGCCGCTGTCGGCCTATATGTTCACCGGCTGTCAGGTTCTTGAACCCAGGGTTTTTGATTTCATGCCCGAACTGCGGCCGTTCAGCCTCACCCGTCAGACCTATGTCGAGATGCTCCGGGCCGGGGAGCCACTGTACGGCTTTGTCCATACCGGGCCGTGGATGGTGGTGGACGATGCCGAGGGCATGACCCGGGCGACGCAGGCCATTCACTCAGGACGGCTGCGTCTGTCGTATCTCTGATCGGCGTTGGCTCAGGCCGATACGGGCAAAGTTCTCCAGACAGCGCTGGGCGGCCGGAGCTTCGCGGACGCTCGCCAGCAGCCACTCGCGCAGGGGCAGGGCGGCTGGCTTGACGGGAAACGCCTCGGGCGGCAGGGCGGCGCTCAGGGAATGAATCAGGTTGTGGAGAATCGTCGGGGTGAACTCGGGGTGAAACTGTGTGCCCCAGATGCGCTCGCCGAGCCGAAAAGCCTGGTGCGGCCAGTGGGCATTATCGGCCAGGCTGACCGCGCCCGGAGGCAGGCTGGCGACCACGTCGCCGTGGCTCATGTGGGCCAGAAAAGAGTCCGCAACGTCTGCAAACAGGGGGTCGGCCCGCCCCTCGGCTGTCAGGCTGAGGCCGACCGTGCCCAGCTCCCAGCCCCGGGGACATTTCTCGACCCTGCCGCCAAAGGCTTGAGCTACGAGCTGATGGCCAAAACACACGCCATAGATCGGCACCTCGCGGTCTGCGGCTCGCCTCAGAAAGTCCTCGCTGCGGGCGATCCAGGCATCGCCGTCATAGGTCGAGGCCGGTGAGCCGGTGGCAATAATCCCGGCCCAGTCGGTCTCGGCCAGCGTGTCCTTACGGGCGTCGAGCACCACGCACCGCTCGTCGCCCAGCAGGTTCAGAAAGGCGCGTTCATAGCGGCCCAGCTGTTCGGTCACCCGCCGGGGCAGGTCGCCGGTTTTGAGGATGAGCAGGGGCTTCATGTCACCGGTCCCGGTGGTCGCGCGTCTGGCCGGGAGCCTTGGGGTGGGCGTAGGGGTGGGGGCGTTCGGTGGCAACCTCAAACGGAATGGTCTCCAGGCGGGCCATGCTGTCTCGGTAGGCAGCGACGAGGCGATCTTCACCCTCGTAATTAAACGGGTCCTGGAGGCGTTTCTCGATTTCCCCACCCCGTTCCGGTTGGTGCTCGACATACCACTTGACAGTGC
>JAAXHF010000067.1 GCA_012271025.1 Deltaproteobacteria bacterium
GGCCAAGTCAGGTTAGATTTGAACAAGAAAGGCAAGAAGAGAGGAAGGAGAAACGTATGCAGGACAAAACGTATGTGATTACCGAGATCGTTGGGGTCTCGGACACTTCGATCTCTCAGGCGGTGTCCAACGCCATTGACCGCGCCAACCAGACCCTCAAGGCCCTGGACTGGTTTGAAGTCAAAGAGGTCCGCGGGACGGTTGTCGAGGGCAAGGTCGGACAGTATCAGGTCACGCTTGACGTCGGGTTCCGTTACCTGAGCGACGAAGAGATGCGCAGCTGGGCCACCGGATAGGAGGGCAGCCACCCACACCCAGCAAGAAACATGTTCTCCGCTGGATTCTGAAGGTCAACACGTTTCCTGCTGCCGACACACCGACCCAACTAGAGAGGAAGAGCCGTATCCATGCAAGAAAAAACGTATAAACTGATCGAACTCGTCGGCGTCTCAGAGACATCCATTGAAGACGGGATCCAGAACGCCATTGGCCGCGCCAACCAGACGCTCAACAATCTGGACTGGTTCGAGGTGGTCGAAGCCCGCGGCCTGATTCAAGAAGGCCGGGTCAACCAGTTTCAGGTCAAAATCAAAGTCGGCTTCCGTTTGAATATGTAATCTCCTCGTCCTGGCCCCCGGGTTGGAGCCTCCGGCTCCAGCCGACCCGCTCCAAAGAGGAAACGTGTCAACCTCTTCATGCGGTAGGGACGACACGTTTCCTCTTCACGTGCTAGAGAGGAGACGCATATGCAATTCACCCTTCACCTGACCCCCAAAGACCTTTCTCTGACCCGCGCCACAGTCCATCACATCCAAGACAAAGCCGCCAAGCTGGCCGCCGTCTATCCCCGCCTCCTGAAATGTCGAGTTGTGCTGGAAGGGCCGGTTCACCACCATCGCAAGGGCGGTCCGTACACCGCTCGGATCGACATGACCGTCCCCGGAGCCGAGCTCGTGGTCAACCACCACGAAACGGCCGACCTGCGACAGGCGATTCGAGAGGCGTTTGAGGCGGCTCGCCGACGTTTAGAGGACTATGTCCAGCATCGGCGCGGGGAGGTCAAACGACACCAGCCACCCCATCACCGGCCTGAGGAAACGGTCTCTCTGGAATTCTAGGCGCTGGCGGCTTCACTCAGCCGACCACGGGCGACGGTTCTGTTCAAAAGGGAATCGTGCTCTCCTTTTTGTTATCACGATGACCTCTCAGAGGTCGTCCGTGCTCAGGCGGACAATCCGCCGGCGAACCTCAGAGGCAAACGGCGCGGCCGGGTCAAGCAGGACCGCTTGTTGATAGGCCTCCAGAGCTTCTTTCTTTTTCTCAATCTGTTCCAGAGCTTCGCCCAGGTTTGCGTAGGCGTAGGAATAATCCGGCTGAAGATCGGTCGTCTGTTGCCACTCTTTGACGGCGCCCTGCCAGTCGCCCTGAGCGGCGAGCAGGTGGCCGAGCCGATTGTGGACGTGGGCCGAGGTCGGCACCAGTTCGAGGGCCTTGTTATAGGCGCCCAGCGCGCCCTGGCTGTCCCCTTTGGATTCCAAAGCCTGAGCCAGATGCACGTAGGCCGTGGCGTTTTCGGGATCGAGACGTACCGAGGTCTGGAGTTCGCCGACCGCTTCTTCGGTATTGCCCTGGTCCTGCAGGGCGAGGCCCAGCAGGTGGTGGGCCTTGGCATGGTTGGGCGCCAGGCGGGCCGTCTCTCGCCACTCGGCGATCGCCTCGGCCAGCTTTCCCTGATCGTACAGAATCTGTCCTTTTCCCAGATGACGCCGGGCCTCCTGAGACAGGCTGGGCGCAGGCGGCGTTTTTTTGGACGGCCGCCGCAGCGCATCGCGGGGAGAGATGGCGGCCAGTTGGCGAGGCGACCGCGCAGACCGGGCCGCGCCGGTACGGCCGGCAGACGGCCGCGCCGCGCTCTCCCGGGCGGTGCCGGCCGGGCTCAGCAGGGAGTACGACCGCTGCGCCGGCCGCTGGGGAGAGGAAGAGGACGGACGTATGAGCGAAGCTCCGGGCAGGAGAAGAGGGGCCGTGGCCGTGTTGTCGGCTTGAGCGGAGGGGACACGGGCTCTCCTCGTCCGGGCCGCCTGCTCTTCGGGCCGGAACAAACGTGACGCTCGGGCAGGCTGCGATGGGCTGGGAGCAGGCGCAGGCGGCTCAGGAGTCCGGGCCGCCTGGACAACCGGCTGGGGGGGGGAAGGGGCCGCGGCAGGAGTCCGGGCCGCCTGGACGACCGGCTCAGCCTGACTCGTTTGAGTCGGCTGGTCGAGAGCCCGCGCTATGGCCGGCGAGCTGCGGCGTGAAAAGAGAACCTGAGACGTGGCGTCAGCAAAGGGAATCGTTCTGTTATCACGACTCTCTCTGGCAGCAGTCTGGCCCAGAATCTGAAGACTGGCGGTCACCGTCGCCTGTTTCTGCTCAATAGAAAAGGGCGGAATAAAGGTCCCCTTTTTCAGGTCGAGCACGAAGCGGATGTACTCCTTATGAAATCCGACCCGCACGCGCTGAATCAGGCTGTCCTGGGCCGCATATGTGGCCGACGGAAAGGCTCTGGGCGACCCCTGGACGTCGATCACGACACGGGACGGGGAACCCAGGGCAAAAGCCTTGAGCGCAGTCGGAGGCTGGGAGAACTGCAAGGTAACACGCTTGGCGTGGCCGCTATCAACCAGCTCGACCTGTTCCAGGCGCAGCGTCGCCCGTGTCGCGCCTGCCGGAGTTTGGGAAAAAGCGGGCGCCGCCCAGCTGCTCATCCAAATCAGCAGGAGGGCGATCCGTCGTCGGTGCAGATATCGTCCTGTCTGTGTCATCCCTTTTCCCATAGAGCTGACGGGGCTCAGCGTCCCGCCACCTGTTTTCCCGTCGTCAAGGTCTGGTCGGTGCGGCTTGGACCGGAGATAATGATACGAAAGCCCTGTTCGATACGCTTTTCCACGTCTCGCGGGCTGGCAAACACGGCGCATGGCACGCCAAATTCCTGACAGGTTTTCAACACCTGCTGCACGCCCTCTTCGACGCGCGGGTCGGCCATATTACCCCGCGTCCCAAGCTCAATCGACAGGTCGCCAGGCCCGGCCCAGATCGCGCTGATACCCTTGACCTCGCGCAAAATTGCCGGGAGATTGCGCACCCCCTGGACGCCTTCAATGATCGGCATGAAAAACAGCTCACCGTGTGGGTCGAGCGGCCACAGGTCGGCCACATCATAATATTCCTGCACCCCCAGCCCCCAATACCGGGGAGCGAGGCGATACCACCAGCCCCGTTCGCCCACCGGCTCAAAATCGTCCACCCCTTCGGCCTGGGGATAGCGGCTGGCAATCACCGCAGCTTTGGCCTGCTCAACTGTGTCCATATGCGGCACAATCAAGCCATACACCCCGGTGTCCAGGGTTTGTTTGATGACCCACTGGTTGCGCTCGCGGGCGTTTGGCGGAACCCGGACAAAGGGCACCACAGTGGGCTGCAGGGAGGCGTGGGCGACGATCTGTTTGCGGTTCAACAGAGACTGGAGCGAGTGGCGCAGGCCGGGCAGATCGAAGCCCTCGTGCTCCATTTCAAAAATAATAAAATCATAGCCGAGGTCGGCGTAGGCCATGGCCTCGTCAGCGTTGCCGGTCCAGACCATGCCTCCGCCAAACACCACCTGACCAGCTTCGAGTAGCTCAATGACCTTGTTCAAACGGCCCGCCATAGCACCCTCCTGTTCAGCGTGGACACGAGACGATCACCAGCCTCCCCCCTGTCTACCGGTAATCGTGATGTCCTTTGGACTGGGAATGCTATTACGATTACCTTTAGAAGGAATGCCAGGTCAAGGCACACATCTGGACTCCCGACTGTGGACGATGCATGATGGAGGCATGCTGAAAGCCGTGTTGAGACGTCAATCCGGTCTGCTGCGCCGTCTCGGGCTCGCGCCGGTCTGGAGACTGGGGGGCATGCTGTTGGCCCTCCTGGTGTGGCAGGCAGGGGGAGCGCAGGCGGCGTCCGTGTCCGACCGGCAGGCTGGTCCGCCCGACTGGGCCGGAGACCTGCGGCCGATCCCGGCGGACGCCTGGAGCCGCGACCGGGCGGCCCACCTGTTGGAGCGAGCCGGCTTTGGCGGCCCGCCCCAGGAGATCAATCAGCTGGCCGCCCTGACACCACGACAAGCGGTCGAACGGCTGGTCAACTATCACACCATTGCCAACGACCACCTGCCCCCATTCGACGAATCCAACATCTTTGACCCCCCGGTTGAGCCGTTTCCCAAGAGTCGGGTCGAGGCCGTGCGGATTGCCCGGGCGAACGGCGAGGCCATGGGCGTCACAATCAAGCCGGGGGGCGACCGACCGCTCCAACCGGTGGTCAACCGCTTCTTTTACTGGCTGCGGGCGGACTATCTGGAAGTACGGCGGGCGGCCCAGTGGTGGGCCAACCGGATGCTGACCACCCGGCGACCGCTGGAGGAAAAGCTGGCCCTGTTCTGGCACGGGCATTTCGCCACCTCGGATGCCAAGCTGCGCGACTACCGCAAATCGCTCAACCAGTTGGCCCTGTTCCACGAACACGGCAGTGGCAGCTTTCGCGATCTGCTGATTGGCGTGGCCAAAGATCCGGCCATGCTGGTGTATCTGGACGCCGGAGAAAATATCAAGGGCAGCCCCAACGAAAACTTCGGTCGGGAAATCCTGGAGCTGTTCACCATGGGCGTCGGGAATTATACCGAGACCGACATCCGCGAGGCGGCCCGTGCATTCACCGGCTGGACGAATGACGGCCTGCGCTTTGTGGTCAAACCCGAACTGCATGACGACGGCCAGAAGACCTTTTTGGGACGCAGCGGCAAGTTTGACGGGGTGGAGATTATCGACATCATCCTGGAGCAGGAGGTCACCGCCCGCTTCATCGCCGCCAAGTTGTACCGCTATTTCGTGCACGACGACCCGTCGGCCGAGTTGATCGCCGAGTTGGGCAAACGCTTTCAGGAAGGCGGCTACGATATCGGCGACCTGCTGCGGACCATCTTCCTGTCGCGCGACTTTTACAGCCCGCCGGCCTACGCCACCCAAATCAAGAGCCCGGTTCATCTGGTGGTCTCGACCTATCGCAAACTGGGGCTGCGCGAAATTCCGGGCGTGCCCGACTTCAACACGGTCACCCGCAGCCTGGGCCAGGAACTCTTCCACCCGCCCAACGTCGCCGGCTGGGAAGGCGGGCGGAGCTGGGTCACCCCGGCCCTGCTGCTCGAACGGGGCAATTTTGCCCGAGAGGTGCTCTTTCCCGATATTGCCAACTTTCAGCCGCCCGACCAGCGCATGCCGGAGCTGAACCGCAAGGTGGCGGTGAAAATCACCCAGGGCTATGAGATCAGCCAGGCGACCATCGAACGCGACCCGGAAATGGACGCCGGAGCAAGTGACAATGCCATGGACGGCGAGGCCATGGCTGAGGTGTCCATGTTCAACCAGATGGCCGGGGCGGACGAGGACTTTAATACCCGCTACGGCAGCACCCACGGCTGGATGGAGGCTTTCCGGCGGGTCAAGCCCATTCCCCGCCGGGCGGCGCAGCTCAGCCTGACCGATATGGTGACCGCAGCCGGTTTGCAGACCAGCGCCGAAGTGGTCGAGTATTTTGCCGCCCGCCTGCTGCGGGTGCCGCTCGGGACGGATGAACGGCGAGCCTTGATTGATTTTTTGAGCCAGGAGCTGGGTACTGACGAGATTGCTCCGGCCCTGAGCTATCTGGAAGAGCCGCTCCGGCTGCTGGTGCATTTGATTATGAGCACCCCCGCCTATCAGCTGGGATAAGGAGAAGCGTCTATGTCTGCCACTCGTCTCTTCACCCGTCGTCAGGCACTGCGGGTCGGCGCCTACGGCCTGGGCCTTGGCCTGGGAGCGCTCCACCGCCCGCTGACGGCCTGGGCCGATGCGCCCCGCCCGTCGTCAACCCACCCTGAGCGCATTCTGGTGGTGGTTGAACTGTCGGGCGGCAACGACGGCTTGAATACGGTTGTTCCCTACGGGGATGATAGATACTACCAACTCCGCCCCACGCTCGGTATTCCGGCCAAGAGTCTGCGCACGATTGATGAGCACTTCGGTTTTCATCCCGCCCTGTTCGGCTTTGAGCGGCTGTACCGGGACGGCAAACTCGCCGTCGTACACGGCTGCGGCTATGACAAGCCGATCCTGTCCCACTTCTCTTCGATGGGCTTCTGGCACACCGGCATTCCCCACACCGGCGAAAAACTCGGCTGGCTGGGCCGCCTGGCCGACGCCTTGGACCCAGAGGTCAGCCGCAACTATCTGGTCAATATCGCCACCGCCCAGTCCCTGGCGGTGCGCAGCCGCCATCACTCTCCGCTGGTCTTCTACGATCCGGAAAGTTTTTCGCGCAAGGGCGTGTATCAACAGCAGCCCGTCTTTCAGCGCCTGAGCCAGGGCCGGGCAACGCCCAACGCTTCGCTCGCCTTCCTGAATGGCCTGGTCGAAAACGCCACCCACAGCGCCGCCTTTGTCCGCCAGGCCTGGGCCGACTACGACAGCCCGGTCGATTATGGCGCTCGCTCGGCCGGTCTGGGGCTGGACCTGCGCAAGGTCGCCGCCCTGATCAACGCCGACATGCCGGCCCGGCTGTACTATGTCAGCTATGCCGGGAATGTCTTTGACACCCACGTCCACCAGCTCGACCTGCACGCCCGGCTCCTGACCTACTCCGCGGACGCGCTGCGAGCCTTTATTGACGATCTGGGGCGGATCGGCCGGGGCAAGGATGTGACCGTCATGGTCTTCACCGAGTTCGGCCGCCGCGTCCCCGAAAACGCCAGCAAGGGCACCGATCACGGCACGGCCACCCCGGTCTTTGTGCTGGGCGACAGTGTCAGAGGCGGCCTGTACGGCAGCCCCCCCAGCCTGACCGAGCTGGAAGACGGCAATCTGCACTACACCACCGACTTTCGTCGGGTGTACGCCACGCTGATCAAAGAGTGGCTGGGCTACCCTGACCCGGCCGCGCTGCTACGGGGTGAGTTCGAGACGTTTGGCATGTTTGCGTAAGTCGGCTCCCTCACAGGAGAGTTAAGGAGTAGGCGGGATGAAAAAGACTTGGTGATGTTCGCGGAAGCCTATCTGAATCTGATCCAAGAAATCCCGGCCGAGGAGATTACGCCTAAGATCATCCCTTATGCCACCTTCTTCCTTAAATCCGAGTTCCAGGTCGAACTCGCCAATGTCGTGTAAGAGCAGCCGTACCGGATGGAGCCTCCCTGAAAAACTGCCTCCAGCAGAGGTACTCCACGAATAAGGTGATCCATCGCTGCCGCTGAGGCCAATGGCCACGGCGCAATATGAGCCGAACACCGACTTTTCCGTGCCTGTGTCCACAAACGCATCGGTATCGAACGCGTGCTTTTCGTCTTGAGGGTTGACTAACCGGACCAGCAGTCTTGGAAATCGTCTGCCGGTCCTTTCATCAACGGTATAGGGAATTTCATGGAGGTACTCTGCTCTTACCATAGACTATAGCCCTGTGCGGCTCGCATCTTCTGGAGCATCATCAACAAAGAAGATGTAGGGAATAGGGATGTCTTTTGCTTGCGCCTCTGCGAGCACCCTACGCGGATCTGGCCCATGGGCAATAATTTTTTCTCCTTCCAACACAACATCCCGACCAGCATATTGAAGAAGTTCTTCTCGGTGAGTCCGACGCCATTCCAGTTCTATACGTCGCCCCCCTGAAGCGGAGCGGATTTGTGGGATTGCTTTTGATGGCTGCTCCCCTCTTATGGGTTTGAACTCGGGCAGTAAATAATTCCCCTCGATATCCAACGCCTCAAATGAACCGAAGGGTGCCTGATCACGAAAAAGGCCGAAGAGCGAAATAATTTCAGAGGAATTCGCGAGATTCTGCCGAGCATATCTCCCGTCTGACGGCCCAATGGAAGGTGGCTTGACAAGGGAAAGTTCGAATTCCATCAGCCTTTCTCCTCTTCTTGGCGCTGCTGTTTCGAGGCGGTCTCAATCAGCTGAATTTTTTCTTGAAGCCATTTTGTCAGAGACTGAGCCTGTTCGAGACTGATCACTACCCCAACTTCAACCTCGCTAACAATTCCTTCCTTCCCCTCAGCTGATATCTCTTTTCCTAACTGACCAGAGACGGTTACTTCATGAGTTATCTTTTGCGGAATAGGGGCGCGTTCAGAGAAAAAATTGAGATGGATAAATCCTCTCGGAGTCGCCCCTCCATATACACCGTCCCCATGAATGACTCGGAAATGGTTAGACTTGATGTAGTGGAACTCTACCTCGTTTTGAGCTGCATCGGCACCCGGTCGGTCTTTGGCGTCTTCAGCCATACGTATCCTTTACGCTTTGAGCTACAGGGCCAGCTTCTCCCTCAAGGGTTCCACGGAACTACCACGGCGCTCACATCTTTTCTACCAGAAATCCTGAGACGATGGAAAAACAGAGCCCATGCTATCAATCAGCGACGAGCGGCTCTTTGTCCGCCGCCGGCTCGGCCGGGGTCACCGGCAAAACGGTCAGCACATAGCAGGCAATCGTCACCAGCAGGCCGAACAGGCCGCCGCTGTAGAACACGCCGTTCAGGCTGTAGAGATCGATGACCAGACCGAACAGCATCGGTCCGACCGTCATCGCAAAGCTGTGGACCGTCAGCAGCAGGCTCATCACCGTCCCCATGCCAAAGCCCTTGGCGTTCTCCATGGCCACCGCCATATGAGCCGGATAGGCCAGACCGAACGCAGCGCCGACGAGCAGATTGAGCACCACCAGATGCCAATAGGTCGTCGCGAGCGGAAACAGGGCCAGCGACACCGCGCTGACCAGTCCACCGATCACAATCAGTGTGACTTTATTCGTGACCCGGTCGGCCAGCCGGCCGCACGG
>JAAXHF010000005.1 GCA_012271025.1 Deltaproteobacteria bacterium
ACATCTCGCACGGCATCTCCAAGGTCCAGCCCGACGACGAGGACGACGAGCCGGCCGCCCAGCCGGAGGCCGAGGGTGTGGACGACGAGGACGATCCCCGGCCGGCCAAAGACCCGCTCAAGGCTTTCACCGCCGACTTGGTCCAGCGCGCCAGGGACGGCGAGATCGACCCCCTGATCGGCCGCGAGGTCGAGGTCGAACGCACCATCCATGTGCTGTGCCGGCGGCGGAAAAACAACCCGGTGTATGTCGGCGATTCCGGGGTCGGAAAAACGGCTATCGCCGACGGGCTGGCGCTGCAGATCGCCAACGGCGAGGTGCCCGAGGTGCTCAAGGATGCCCGGATCTACTCCCTGGACATGGGCTCGGTTCTGGCCGGCACGAAGTTCCGCGGCCAGTTCGAGGAGCGGCTCAAAGCCGTGCTGAACGCGCTCCGCAAGGATCCCAACGCCATTCTGTTTATTGACGAGATTCACACCATTGTCGGCGCCGGGGCGACCAGCGGAGGCTCGATGGACGCCTCGAACATCCTCAAGCCGGCCCTGGCGTCTGGAAAACTGCGCTGCATCGGCGCCACGACCTACCACGAGTACCGCAGCTATTTTGAGCGCGACCGCGCCCTGGCGCGGCGCTTCCAGAAGATCGAGATCCACGAACCCAGTATCGAAGACGCGGTCAAGATTCTGGAGGGCCTGAAATCCTACTACGAGGATCACCACGGCGTGTCCTACACCCCGGACGCGCTCAAGGCCGCAGCCGAGCTGTCGGCCAAATACATCAACGACCGTTTCCTGCCCGACAAGGCGATTGATGTCATTGACGAGGTCGGCGCAGCCTTCAAGATCAAGCCCAGCACCGACGAGGAGAAGATTATCGGCGAGACCGATATTGAGGCGGTGGTGGCCAAGATTGCCCGGATCCCGCCCCGCAGCGTGTCGATCTCCGACAAGGACCGGCTCCACCGGCTCGACGACGATCTCAAGAAGGTGGTGTTTGGCCAGGACCCGGCCATTGCGGTCATTGTCCGCGCTATCCGGCTGGCCCGGGCCGGTCTGGGCCAGCCGGAAAAGCCGGTCGGCTCGTTTCTGTTCTCCGGGCCGACCGGGGTGGGCAAAACCGAGGTGGCCAAGCAGCTGGCCCAGACCCTGGGCTTGCAGTTCCTGCGCTTTGACATGAGCGAGTACATGGAAAAGCATACCGTCTCGCGGCTGATCGGCGCCCCGCCGGGCTATGTCGGCTTTGACCAGGGCGGGCTGCTGACCGAGGCGATTACCCGCAACCCCCACTCGGTGCTGCTGCTGGACGAGATTGAGAAGGCGCATCCCGACCTGTTCAATATCCTGCTGCAAGTCATGGACCACGCCACGCTGACCGACAACAACGGCAAAAAAGCCGACTTCCGGCACGTCATCCTGATTATGACCAGCAATGCCGGGGCGCGCGAAATGGCGGCCACGGCGATCGGTTTTGGCGAGCAGTCCAACGAGGGCAAGGACCAGCAGGCGCTTGAAAAGCTGTTCAGCCCCGAGTTCCGCAACCGTCTGGACGGGGTCGTCCACTTCCAGACGCTACCGCCCGCAGCCGTTGAGCGGGTGGTTGACAAGTTCATGAAAGAGCTGATCGATCAGCTGGCCGAGAAAAATGTACGCATTGCGCTGACCGACGATGCGCGGCGCTATCTGGCCGAAAAAGGCTATGACAAGACCTTTGGCGCCCGGCCCATGGCCCGCCTGATCCAGAGCGAGGTCAAACAGGTGCTGGCCGATGAGATTCTGTTCGGCCAGCTCCAGAACGGCGGCCGGGTCGAGATCGATCTTGGCGAGGACGGCCTGGTGTTCCGTTACGAGCCGCGGCCGGCTGACGAGGCCGAAGCCGCGCCGGCCGAGTCGGTGCCGGAGACGGTCGGCGACTGACAGGACTGCAATGTGCTGGGCGCGGCGCCGTTTGGTCCGAGCCGGGAGCCGGAGTCGTGCGGGCCTGGCTGGCGATAGGGGTCGGCCTGGCCGGCGCCAGCCTGGCCGGCGCCGATGAGTTGCCCACGGCCGACCCGGCCGAGCTGGGCAAGGGCAAGCTGCTGGTGGCCGCCCGCCAGCTCGCCGATCCCAATTTCGCCCAGTCGGTTGTCCTGCTGCTCGGCTATGGACGGCTGGGAGCACTGGGTGTGATTATCAATCGCCCTACTGCGGTCCACCTGTCCGAGGTCGTGCCCGAGTCTCTCCGAGCCACACCCCGGGCTGGAGTGGTATACGGCGGCGGGCCGGTCGCCCCTTCCGTCATGCTGCTGCTGTTCCGCGCCGAGCAGCCGCCTGACGAGAGCCTGCCCGTTTTTGCCGATGTCTACCTGAGCGGCAGTCCGAGCGTGGTGGAGGACGAACTCGCCCGGGGCGGCACGTTTCGGATGTACGCCGGCCATGCCGGCTGGGCTCCGGGTCAGCTGGACGGCGAGGTGGAGCGGGGGGACTGGCACATCGTTGCAGCCGATATCGACGCCGTGTTTCACCGGCCTGCGGAAGACCTGTGGTCCGAGCTGATTCAGCGTGCGACCGGCCGCTGGGTGGACCTGCGGCCGCCGCGCGCCGCAGACCACGGCCCGGGCTGAGCCCATACAGACTGGAGAGGAGAGGCGACATGAATGCCTTGGAAGAAGGCACCGAAATCAGGCTCGATTTCAAGAAATTAGGTAGTATTGCAGACAAGGGCCTGGACGTGGTCCCGGTCGTGCTGCAACACGCCCGGACGGGTGACGTGCTGTTTCTCGGCTATGCCAACGAATTGGCCCTGCGGGAGACGCTGGAGCGTGGTCAGGCCGTCCTGTGGTCAACCTCACGCAACGAGCTGTGGCACAAGGGAGCGACCTCGGGCGACGTGCTCGACCTGGTCGAGGTGCGTCTCAACTGCGAGCAGAACTCCCTGCTGTACCGCGTGATTCCTCGCCGGGGCGGGGTGTGTCATACCAAAGACGAAGACGGACAGGCCAGACCGCGCTGCTACTACCGACGCATCGCCCGTAGCGGAGACGCGCTCGAATTTGTCTAAACAGGAGAAACGGACATGGACCTTGGCGTTTTCAGTTTCAATACCGAGTACACGCTGCCGGCCGACGAGTTGGCCAGGGAGTGTGAGGCGCGAGGATTTGAGTCGCTGTGGCTGCCCGAGCACACCCATATTCCGGCCAGCCGCGAGTCCCAGTACCCGGGCGGTGGCGAGCTGCCCACAGAGTACGCCCACATGTCCGACCCCTTTATCGGGCTGGCCGCCGCCGCTGCGGTGACCACCCGGCTCAAACTCGGCACCGGCATCTCACTGGTGACCGAGCACGATCCGATTGTGCAGGCCAAGCAGGTCGCCTCGCTGGATCGGATTTCCCGCGGGCGGTTCATTTTCGGGATTGGCGCGGGCTGGAATAAAGAGGAGATGGCCAACCACGGCACGCCGCCGGCCAAACGCTGGAAGGTCTTGACCGAGCGGGTGCAGGCCATGAAAGCGCTGTGGACCCAGGACGAGGCCAGCTATCACGGCGAGTTTGTGAATTTTGACCGGGTGTGGTCCTACCCCAAGCCGCTGACCACACCCCATCCGCCGATTCTGATGGGCAGTCTGAGTTCGCGGCTGGGCCGCCAGCGAGTGGTCGATCTGTGTGACGGCTGGATTCCGGTTGAGACGGCGATTGACGATATGCCGGCCGCGATTGCCGACCTCCACGACAAGGCCCGGGCCGCCGGCCGCGATCCCGCCTCCATCCCGATTTCGTTCTTCCTGGTCCACGCCCCGGGCATGGGTCGGCTCGCACGCTACAAAGAGCTTGGCGCGGTCCGCACCGTCGTGCGCGCACCCACCGCCGGCCGTGACGAGGTGCTGCCGTTTCTGGACAAATACGCCGAGGTCGCCCGCCAGCTGGGATAGGGAATAACAGCCCAGTTTACCCCGATTGACCGTGGAATGCGGTTCTGAAAGAGCGGATCAGCGCGTTTAGAAGAGGCGGCCTGTCCATCTGCAAAGATGACCAATAGCGCAGATTCGATCTAAGGATAGATTTTTTCGAGGGCCAAGCCGGAATCTGGTCGGATCGCGGAAAAGGTGATAGAGCGCTTCAGAGACACGGCGCTGAGGGCCTTTCGCCCATGAATTTCAATACCAGCAACATGACGTTTCGTCAGCTCATGGGAAATGGGTTGAGCTACCGCGTTCCGAAGTTTCAACGCGACTATTCCCGGGGTGCCGACGAGTGGGACGATCTCTGGCAGGATATTGTCGGGTTGTTCGGTGAGGACCCGGAGCCAGCGCATTACATGGGCTATCTGGTGCTGCAATCGGCAGATAGCAAGACGTTCGATGTTATCGACGGACAGCAGCGTCTGACGACGCTGAGCCTGTTGATGCTGGCCGCGATAGCGCATCTGACCGACTTGGCGACGCCAGACGATCCAGCTGACCCGCAAAATCGGCGGGCTGAGCAGTTACGGAATAACTACATCGGCTATCTGGACCCGGTGAGCTTGGTCCCGCGCTCCAAGCTGTCACTGAATCGCCACAATGATCGTCTCTATCAGGATTACCTCGTTCCCCTGGAGCGCCTGCCACACAGGGGATTGAACGCTTCGGAACATCTTTTGCGGCGGGCGTTTTCCTGGTTCAAGGAGCACATCAAAGACCAATCAGGTGATGATGGTGAATCGGTGGCGCGCTTTGTAGATGTCACAGCGGACAAACTGTTTTTTACCGTCATCACGGTAACGGACGAGTTGAACGCCTTCAAGGTTTTTGAGACGCTGAACGCACGTGGAGTGCGCCTGTCCGCGACCGATCTGTTGAAGAACTACCTGTTCTCCGTTGTCTCGCGTGGCGGTGCCCATGAAGCGGAGATCAAAACGCTCGAAGAGCGCTGGGAGGGGATCGTCGGGCTGCTGGGCAGCGAGAGTTTCCCCGAGTTCTTGCGTGTCTTCTGGAACAGTCGTAACCGGCTGGTGCGGAAGGCGGATCTGTTCAAAACCATTCGTGGCGCGATCACGGATAAGTCCAGGGCATTTGAATTGATCCGCGATATGGATCGCCACGCACGGGTGTACACGGCTTTGCGCAGCCCGGAGGACACCTACTGGACACCAGAGGAACGAGATAGCCTCGCCCAGTTGCAGACGTTCAACGTACGCCAGCCCTTGGCTTTACTGTTGGCCGCCTTTGACCGCTTTGCGGAAACCGACCGGGCCGAGTTGGCACGTCTCCTGCGAGCCACCGCTGTCGTGTCTTTTCGCTACAATGTGATCTGTGGTCGCCAGAGCAATGAACAGGAAGTGGTGTACAACCATATTGCTCGGGAAATTTCGGCGGGCCGTCTCGTCGATGCAACAGCGGCGATCGAGGGATTGCGAGGGGTTTATCCAGAGGACGCAGAATTTCGCGCAGCATTTGTAGACAAGGCGCTGCGAACCACCAGCAGCCGCAACAGTAAAGTCGCGCGTTTTATCCTGTTCCGGCTGGAAGAGCAGCTGTCCGGAAAGGCTCTTGATTTCGAGAGCGCGAAATACAGCATTGAACATGTGTTGCCGGAGAATCCCGGTGAGGACTGGGAACAGTTCGATGACCAGCAGCGGGAGGCGTTTACCTACCGTCTGGGGAACCTTACGCCTTTAGCGACTGTGGATAATCGTGATCTGGGAAATGCGGGATTTTCTGAAAAGCGCCCCGTTTACCAGGCGAGTGAATTCGCCCTCACGCGGAAACTCGCTGAAGACTTTGATACCTGGACTGTGGAAAAAATCCGCTCCCACCAGGAGTGGCTGGCGAAACAGGCCACGGGAATATGGCGAATCAACCTCTCTCTGGGGAGAAGGGCGATCACGCGTGATCGGCACGCGCGTCCAGCTCACCGATAGCCCATCAGCGTTCTATTCGGCTGATGGACATGCCCCCGACCGCGAGACACTCTCCGCCGGGTAGAGCGCTGATCCAATCTTCAGGGCTTGGTCCGGGGCGTGTTCAGCGTCCGCACCGGCTGCCCGTCCAGGAAGGCCCGGATATTCTCGACCGTCTGGTCAAAGAAGATGTGGTAGGTTTCGGCGGTTACGTAGCCGATGTGGGGGGTGAGCACCGTGTTGTCCAGCTGTCGCAGCGGATGATCCAGGGGCAGGGGCTCCTGGTCAAACACATCCAGCCCGGCTCCGGCAATCGTCCCGTTTTGTAGCGCCTGCACCAGCGCCGGCTCATCCACAATCGGACCGCGTGAGGTATTGATGAGGTAGGCGGTCGGTTTCATCAGGCCCAGCTCGCGGGCGCCGATCAAGCCTCGCGAGCGCGGACTCAACACCAGGTGGATGGACAGCACGTCCGACTGCGCCAGGAGATCGTCTTTGCTGACCAGGGTTGCGCCGCACTCGGCCGCCCGCTCGGCCGTCAGGTTCTGGCTCCAGGCGATGAGCCGCATCTGAAACGCCGCAC
>JAAXHF010000670.1 GCA_012271025.1 Deltaproteobacteria bacterium
GTTCGATAATCCACGGACTCAAGCCACACTTGATCAGGTGCGCGCCCATGCCCCAGATGACGGGCTTGCCGGCCCGGCGGGCGGCAACGACAGCCCCCACGACCGCCCGGAAATCGTTGCCGATCAGAATCCCCGGCAGGCTGTCGAGAAAGGCGCGCAGCCCGCCCTGCGGCTCGTACACCGTGGCGAAGTCCTGCACCCTGACCTTGTTCCGACGCTCGGCCAGCGGATAGGTCGTCACCCGGCGTAAATCGATCGGCTCGACAGACTTGTACATGGGGAAGACAGTAAACGAGGACGACCGCCTCAGCAAGCAGAGGACCGCGTTCGCTTTTCAGACGGGTTGCGCAGCGTAGGCGCGGTCCACCCACTCACACACGATGTGACCGATGGTGATATGCGCCTCCTGGATACGGGCGGTGTTGGACGCCGGCACGACCAGAGCCTGATCGACCAACTCGGCCAGTCGGCCGCCGCCCTTGCCCAACAACCCGATTGTCGTCAGGCCACGGGATTTGGCCGCCTCGACCGCGCATACGACATTCGCGGAGTTGCCGCTGGTGCTGATTGCCAGCAGGACATCGCCGGCTGTGGCCAGGGCGACGACCTGGCGGGCGAACAGCATGGCGAAGCCACAGTCGTTGGCAATCGAGGTCAGGGCCGAGGAATCGGTGGTCAGGGCGACGGCCGGCAAGCCCTCCCGCTCGACCTCGAACCGCCCCACCAGCTCGGCCGCGATATGCTGGGCGTCGGCCGCGCTACCGCCGTTACCGCACAGCAGGATTTTGTTCCCGCGTCGCAGGGCGTCGGCCACGCTTTGCGCTGCCGCAGCAATATCGGCGGCCAGGGTCTGGGCCAGCGTGTATTTGGTCAACGCGCTGTCCCGCAGACGCTCGACCACCAGCCTGATGCCCGCCGACGGCTCGGCCGGCCCCCAGGCTTCAGCCCGCGCGTGCTCCATCAGGCGTGTTGACGAATACTCGGGCACGCTGCTGGTGATGGACACCACCCGTCCGCCCGCGGCTTCCACCACCTCACGGCCCACAATCCGCTCCACCGACCAGTCCCCGCCCTTGGCCAGCACGTCCGGCACCAGCCGCTCAATGACCCGGGCCGGGGTCGGCTCATCAAAAATCAGCACATGGTCAACACACGCCAGGGCCGACAGCACTGCGGCCCGGTCCGCCTCGTTCGAGACCGGCCGGCCGGGCCCTTTCAGAGCGCGGACCGAGCGGTCGCTGTTGAGGCCGACCAGGAGGAGCTGTCCGCAGGCTCTGGCCTGTTCGAGATATTCGACATGACCGCGGTGCAGCAGGTCGAAGCAGCCGTTGGTGAACACGACCGGCCGGCCGGCGCGTTTGGCCTGTCGGCGTATGCCGACCGCTTCCTCCAAGCTGATAAGCGTGCCCATGCCTACTCCTGCGGATTGTAAGACGCTGAAGGTGACCCATGACGGCCTTTTGATGAGGAAGACATCATGGTTCACCTTTGCCGAAGACTGCTGATGATTATATCCTATCCGCCCAGAGCGCAACTCAGTTCCGTCCTTGCCGAGCGGTGGTTTGGCGGCCCTCGCGGACGGGATAGGGGAACGCCAAAAAAAGTGGTATCACAGGCAACCATGGACGCCTACGGACACAAGCTCGGGCAGTTTATTGCGGCCAACAATATCGAGGCGGAACAGCTCTTTTTCGATCAGTCTTGTCATTCGGTGGCCGAAGCTGCGGCGGCAGTCGGGACAGGACCGGAAAATCTCGTCAAGAACATCTGTATGACGGACACCCACGGCCGGGTGATTGTCGCCATTGTCAAGGGCGAAGACCGCGCCAGCACCTCGCGGGTTGCCAAGGCACTCCAGACAGACCGGGTGAGAACCATGACGCCGGATGAAATGCTGGCCACAACCGGCTATCCGTGTGGCGGGACACCGTCATTCGGGTTTGCCGCGACCTTTCTGATCGATCCCCGAGTCATGCAGGCGGATGAGGTGTATACCGGCGGCGGGTCACAAACCGCCCTGGTCCGGGTCTCGACCCAGGCACTCCTGCGGGCCAACGGAGGCACGGTCGCCAGGGTCAGGAAATGAGACAGATGCAGGAAGGGGACCGTGAAGAGCGCTATGCAGATTGAGAGCGGGGAGTAGTAATAGCGGAGGAGCACCTATGAGCAAAGCCACACTGATGAGCTTGGGACCTGACGCTGACCGGGAAGCCTACCTGTCCGCGATTGAGCGGGACGGTGGAGTGATTGTGAAAAACCTGCTTGAGCCCGACCTGCTGGGGCGACTCAACGCCGAACTTGACGGCTATATCGCCACCCACCCGCCCGGCAGTCGCAGCCACAGCGAGCTGTGGCAGGTCTTTCATGGCCAGAAAACGATCCGATTTTGTGGTCTGGCGGCAAAATCAGACGCATTTATCGAGGTGCTGCTCCACCCCGTGCTCAAAGCCTTTGCGGATCATTATCTGTTGCCCAACTGTGGTTCGTACTGGCTGAACACCTCGCAAACCATGATCATCGGCGGGGGAGAACCGGCCCAGATGCTGCACCGCGACGAAGGCAACTGGCCGCACTTCCCCTGGCCCGGCCCGGAACTCACGGTCAGCTCCATATTCGCGCTGAACGACTTCACCGAAGAAAACGGCGCCACGCTTGTCGCTCCGGGCAGCCATCGCTGGCCGGACCCCCAGCGCGAGGCGCAGCCCGAAGAAGTGACCCAAGCCGTCATGCCGGCCGGTTCGGTCCTGCTCTACACGGGAAAAGTCATTCACGCGGCCGGAGCAAACCGGACACCGGATACCTGGCGGTGCGGCATGCACATCAGCTTCGTGCTGGGCTGGCTGCGCCCTGAGGAGCACCACGCCCTGGCCGTCCCCCTCGAAGTCGCCCGTCAGCTGCCCGAACAGGTCCAGCACCTCTTGGGCTACCGCTCGTACCATCCGTCCGGCTATGGCGGCCGGCTGGGTCTGGTCGATTTCGAGGACGCGGCCCTGGTGGACACGCCAAGCTGAGCGCAGAGCCAGAGGGGTTTGCCCTCAGCGTTTTCCGCGCCGCTCGCCCGCCGACCGGCCTGGCGGCGCGTCCGCTATCTTGAGCGTATCTTTGAGCGTATCGAGGGCAGCCGCTCCCCGCTGGGTCAGCCACACATACAGGTATTCGGACGCTTCTATCACCAGCAGCTTGTGCTCGACCAGCACGTCGACCGCAGCCAGCAGTTCCTGGTGGGGGTGCCGGGCCAGAGCCCGGTAGCCCGGCAGGCGCGCGTTGTCGGCTGCCGGCCGCGCGCCGAGGTCTGTTGTGCCGCGCAGAAAATGGGCCACGCCGGAGCGTGACAGCTGGCCATCCTGGGTCTGGACGGTGCCCAGCACTGCCCGGCACACCTCGGCCGGCAGGCCGCCAAACGGGGCCGAGGAAGGGCTGGGGGCTGGGGGAGCCTGAGGCGATGGGGGTGGCTTGGAGGGCGGTGGCTGGACGGGCTCGGGAACGGCTTGAGCGGTCTTTTCGGGCGGAGTCGAAGCGGTCTTTTTGCCCGGGGGCAGGACAACGCGCGGGTACTGACCCGGGAGCAGACGCAGCGCCCCGGCCTGAATGCAGTCATCGATCTGGGCGATGATCTGATCCTGGGTGAAGCGGGCTAAGGCTCCGTAGTGGGGCGACGTATCGAGCTGGAGTTGGCGCATGCGTCGCGACTTGCTGCCGGCCAGGACCTGGGCCAGACCGGACCGGCCCAAGCCGCGTTTCTGCAGGTCGGCCACCGCAGCCAGAATGGCCGGGCGGCTGTCGAACGTCTCCAGGACAGGCGGCTGCACTGCCGCAGCACCTGTCTCACGGGCGGCGTGGCACGTATCGCAGTTCCCACAGCTCTGACCGACCGCCACTTTTTCGCCAAAGTAGCGCAGAATGACGCTGCGGCGGCAGCCCTCGGTCGTCAGATAGTCGAGCAACTCGCCCAGACGCCGGTAATCGGCCCGTTGGCGCTGTTCGACAAAAGAAAAATCGAGCCGCAGGGCTTGCGCGTCGGTTTGGCTGAGGAAACGGACACCGGCGCCTGCCCATTCGATATAGTGCTGATCCTGGAGCAGGCTCAGGGCGACATTGACCTTTTCCTCGCTCAGCCCGGACACGCGCTGGGGGAGGTCGCGCGGCTCAAGCCCGTCTTTGAGCAGACGATAGATACCCCGCACCTCGCCCAGATTGGGATAACGCTGGGCGATGAAAAATCGCTGCAAGCCACTGTCGCGCTTGTCGTACAGGACGATGCACTGGGCCGGCTGGTCATCCCGGCCGGCCCGACCCGCCTCCTGATAGTAGGACTCCAGCGAGCCGGGATGCTGGTAGTGGATCACCGCCCGGACATCGGGTTTGTCGATGCCCATGCCGAAGGCGACGGTGGCCACGATGACCCGCGTCGTGCCGTCAATAAAGGCCTGCTGGTTGCGGCGACGCACAGGCGGCTCCAGACCGGCGTGGTAGGGCACGGCGTCGATCCGCTGCTCGTTCAGGCTTGCGGCCAGGGCCTCGGCGTCCCGCTGGCGCGAGACATACACGATACAGCTGCCGGCGATCCCCCGCAGCAGACTGACCAGGGCTTCGGGCTTGGCCTTGGTGACGCACGGCACCACGCCAAAAAACAGGTTCGGCCGGTCAAAGGAGTTGACGAGCAGGAAGGGGTCGGCCAGACCGAGCTGAAAGGCGATCTCGCGTCGGACCGCAGGCGTTGCGGTGGCCGTCAGGGCCAGCACGGCGCGGGGCTCAAGGGCGCTGATGGCCTCGCGCAGCTGGAGATAATCGGGCCGAAAATCGTGCCCCCACTGGCTCACGCAGTGAGCCTCGTCGACCACGAACAGGCCGAGCTGGACCCGTCCCAGCAGCTCCAGAAAGCCCGGCACCCCAAAGCGTTCCGGCGCCACATACAATAGCTTCAGCTGTTGGCCGACCAGACGCTGGATCCGCCGCTCGCTCTCGGCCCGCGACAGGCTGGAGTTCAGGGCCGCGGAGTGCAGAATCCCCCGAGCGTGGAGCTGGTCGACCTGATCCTTCATCAGCGCGATCAGCGGAGAGACGACCACAGTGACGCCCTGGCTGAGCAGGGCCGGGAGCTGGTAACACAGCGACTTGCCGCCCCCGGTCGGCATGATGGCGACGGTCGAGCGGCCGGCCAGCACGGCTTCAATCACCTCGCGCTGGCCCGGGCGGAAGACGTCGAAGCCGAAGTAACGGTGCAGCGCCGCGTCGAGATCGTGCGGCCCGGCGGACGGGGCAAGGGGTGCGGTGGGGGGGGATGGCATGGGCAGAAGGCAGATGTCAAAGGGCAAATGTCAAAGGGCAAATGTCACAACGCCCCACGCCACCGGTGTCTCGTGCGGAGCGGCGGTCATAGGGTCATCAGTACGCCGCCGAATAGGGCGGGATGGTAGAAGCGCACGACATAGAAGAGGATCACGGCCAGGAGAATCATGCCCCAGCGCAGTTCCCGGCCAGGAAAGGGCTGTTTTTTGCCCACGATGGCGGTAAAGGGCACGAACGAGGTGGCGGCCTGAAACTCGGCATAGCCGGGCAGGTCTCGACTCTTGCGCTGGTCCTGGTGCCTGGCCCCGAGCCAGGCAAACACCACAAAGCCGCCGAAAAAGGCCACATCACTCAGGGCGCCGACCAGCGCCAGGTGGGCCAGACCAAACAGGAAGGCGGCGGCAAAAACGGGGTGACGGGTGATGCGGGTCATGCCGTAGGCCTGGGGCGTGCCCTGGGCCAGCAGGGAGCTGGGCGGACGCTGGAGTATGCCGCCCACCAGCAGAACAAAGGCCAGCAGCATGCACCCGATGTTGAAGTCACGGGCCAGCAGATACGGCTCCAGGGTGACCCACAGCTGCGGGCCGAGGTGCTTATGACGGCCGTAATACACGCACAGGGGCACGAAGGAGGCCAGCGCCAGCAGCGAATACACGGCCTGAAACGAGCGCTCGCCCAGGCGGTCGACCAGCCTGGGCCGCACCCAGGCCGAGGACAGGAGCATATGCGTCCCACCGAACAGCAGCCACCAGCCGGCGATAATCAGCGTGGCGTTCATGGCTGATGCCTAACGGGCGACATACCCGCCGTCAATGACAAACGGCGCCCCGGTGGCAAACGACGACTCGTCGCTGGCCAGAAACAGGGCGGCGTTGGCGATGTCCTGGGCCTGGCCCAGCCGGCCGATGGGTTCCAGCCGGACCACCCGGTCGTCGGGCCGCTCGCCCATGACGCGCTGAGCCATGGGCGTGGCAATAATGCCGGGGCAGATGCAGTTGACCCGGATGTTCTTGCTGGCGTACTCCAGGGCAACCAGGCGGGTCAGGTTGATCACCCCGGCTTTGGCCGCCGCATACGCCCCGCTGCCGGGAAAGCCGACCATGCCGGCCACCGAGGCGGTGCTCAGGATCACCCCGCCGCCCTGCTGTATCATGTGGGGGATCACATACTTCATGCCCAGATAGACCGAGGTCAGATCGATGGCGATCACCCGCTCCCAGGCGTCTTCATCATAGTTGGCCAGCTTGGCCGAGGGCCCCTCGATACCGGCATTATTGAACAGGATATCCACCCGGCCATAGGTCTGAACGGTATGCCGGATCATCGCCTGCACGTCGGCCGATTTCGACACATCGGCCCGGACAAAGCTGGCCTGACCCCCTGCGGCGCTGATGTCACGGACGGTCTGCTCGCCGCCCTCGGCCACAAAGTCGGCAACCACGACTCTGGCGCCGTGCTCGGCAAACAGGCAACACGACGCCCGGCCAATGCCCGAGCCGCCGCCCGTAATCAGGGCGACCTTCTCCTTGAGTCGATCCATAGCTCCTCCCCCTTCGCTGTTGCTATCAGCTATCGGAGCGTGGCAAAAGGGGCTGCTCAGGCGTGCAGGGTGTTGAGCAGATGCTCGGCCTCGGCGACGATATCGGCCACAATCCGGGCGGCCGGCTTGATGTCGTGGATCAGCGCGCAGGATTCTCCGGCGTACAGCGCGGTGTGTTCCACGTCACCCTCAAAACCCGGCAGGGGCGGAAAAATGCCGTAGCGCGGGACGGCGATTGTCGTGCCGGCCATGGGCATGCGGCCGACGACGTCACCCTCGCCCGGTCGCTGACCGCTGGCCGGACAGCCCGCAGCCTGCCAGTCTTCGACCGCAGCGTTCCGCAGCACCCGATGGGCGGCCCCAGGCCAGCCGACATCGAACACACCGGTATGGATGGTGTCTTCGGCCGTGCTGTCAACAATTCGCTGTTTGTAGGCGGAAATGACCTGTATCTCCTGGCTGGCCACAAAGCGGGTGCCCATGGATACGGCCTGGGCGCCGAGGCTGAGCGCCGCCACCACCCCCCGGCCGTCGGCAATGCCGCCGGCGGCCAGCACCGGCACGTCGGGATAGCGCTCAACCAGGTCCACCAACAGGGGCAGCAGGTTCATGCTGCCGGTGTGGCCTCCTGCTTCGTTACCCCGGGCCAGTAGCATATCAGCACCGCCAGACACCGCCAGTTCGGCCAATTCCAGTGACTGCACCTGGCAGATGGTAAGCGCCCCCGCGGCTTTGGCTCTGCCCAGCCAGGGCATTGGGTCGGAGAATGAGAATATTAGGACGGGTACCCTCTCCTCCAGGACAATCTCAAAATTGGTGGGATCCAGTTCTATCAGCTGGGTTATAAAGCCTACGCCAAAGGGCCGGGCGGTCTCCG
>JAAXHF010000529.1 GCA_012271025.1 Deltaproteobacteria bacterium
ACGCCGTCCGCTAGAAAACTCCAGCGCAAATTCACTACCTCTTTTCCCATTCAAACAGGCAGCCGCCGACCATTTTGATATCCCGTTTCGGCGACTCATTTTACCTGTCTTCCACCAATCGGTCAACGAGAATCTTAGTTTGACTCCTCCCGTGAAATCCACTACAATAACCTAAGTTGCTACTTCTGTAGCACAGTCTGTTAAATTGCGTTACGAGTTCTCCGCAATAAATAAACTGTTGTCAATTTAACACGATGGTGGACGTTTATAATCTTGGGAGTAGCAGCTTGTGTTATAAAGGTCAAACCAAACGCATAGGAGGTAGTTAATGGCTGCCAAAAAACTGACGAATTCGGAGATTGAGGCACACTTGGAGGGCGTTGCAGGTTGGAGCGTCGAGGATGGCAAGTTGCACAAAGAGTTCCAATTTGAATCGTTCGTTGAAGCCTTCGGTTTTATGACGAGCCTTGCGCTCATCGCCGAGTCAATGAACCACCACCCGGAGTGGTTCAACGTCTACAGCACGGTCCGGGTCGATCTCAACACCCACGACGTGGGCGGCATCAGCCAGCTCGACTTCGACCTGGCCGAAAAAATGGACGCCCTGGCCGGTCAATAAGCCTGGGCCGCAGGAGAGTAGCCATGCCCCTGGACAGTCTGCTGAGCCTGGTCGAAAAGCTCCGTGAGAGGATTGAGAAGCATGGCTCTGAACTCCGCAAGAGCGAAGCACTGACCCGCTACGCGCTGATCGACCCGCTGTTACGAGAGCTGGGTTGGGACACCGGGAATCCTGACTTGGTGGTACCTGAGTACAAAGTGGGCGGCGGGCGGGCAGACTACGCCCTACTCACTGATGGCAAACCCACTATGATGGTGGAGGCGAAGAGCTTGGAATCGACTCTGCAAGATGCGCTCAGTCAGGGCATTGGTTACTGCCTGGAGCAGGGAACCCCCTACTTCTCAGTCACTGATGGTAGGCGTTGGGAAATTTATGAAACCCACAAACCTGTCCCCATAGCCGAGAAGCGGATAGTCCAGTTCGATTTGAAGGACGGGTTGGCTGCGGAGGAGTGCTTGAAGACCTTGGCGTTGTGGAGACCCAACGTAGATTCGGGTCGGATTGCCCCCGGGCAAGCTCCGGTTGTCGTGCCGACTCCCAACCGGCCTGCTCAGCCGGAGTCTTCGATTCCAAATACTCAGCCAACGCCTCCTTCAGATAAATCTGAACCTGGATGGCAGCCAATATCGGCATTAGAGCCACAAGCAGAATCTCGTCTTCATTCTCTAGTAGCAGTCCGGTTCCCCGACAATTCAGTCGTCCCAGTTAATTCGGGATGGGCGCTATTACCCAAAGTCGTGCAGTGGCTCGTAGACGGCAATTACCTCACAACAAGCAACTGCCCTATTCCAACGAAACCGCGCAGCAAAATATGCGTGGTATCTAGCAGCCCTGTTCATCTGAACGGGAGACCGTTCGGGAAGCATAGCGTACAAATGGGATCCGTATATCTCGAGCGATTCTCTGGCCACAAAGGCATAAAGGCCGCTCGAACCGTCATCGAAAGCGTAGGCCAAGACTCGGCGCAATTCAGAGTGCGGTTTCGCTGACACCGGAAGCGCGAGAAACCGTATGACCGATGGTGCCGTGTGAATCTTCTGGCAGTAGAAAAATCGGCTGAGGGGCTGACGTGGCGGATAGACGCAGACAACAGCTACTCCAAAGGCTGCTCTCTGGCTCGAAAAATATCCGGTTTGCTGATGTGGTGGCGTGTGCAGAAGCGTTCGGATTTCAGCTTTCCCGCGTCAGCGGTAGTCACCACATCTACGTCCATCCAGCAACTCCGGAGTTAGTCAATCTGCAAAACGTCAAAGGTCAAGCGAAACCGTATCAAGTCAGGCAACTCCTGCGACTCATTGAGCGCTATGACCTCCGGCTACGAGGATGAGCCATGCGAGACTACCACATCAACGTCTTTTATAGCGAAGAGGACGAAGGCTATATCGCTGATATTCCCGACCTCCCCCATTGCTCGGCGTTCGGGATAAGCCCGGAAGAAGCCTTGCACGAGGTGCTCAAAGCAAAAGAAGCGTGGCTGGAAGCCGCTCGGGCTCATGCCAAGCCTATCCCGGAACCTCGCTATCGACCGGTCATTTATCAGACAGGCCAATAAGAGCCGTGCTATTGCTCCGCGCTGTGGCTGTCCGCCAAACGCGCGACAAAGGTCTGGTGTTCGGGTGTTCCCAGGCCCTTTTGGAGGGTTGCCAAGACCTGGGCCATGTCGCCCTGGAGCAAGGCTGATACGGCCAGTTGCAGGCCGGGAAACGTCCGACTGTGGATCGCACCCGAAGAATCCGGCGTCAACGCCGTATAGCCGTCTTCCGTCCATTGGAACCAATCAAGCCGCCTGTCGTACACCTGCCACACCAGGTATTCCTGCACGCCGTTTCGGCGGTAGACTTGCAGCTTGTCGTGCAAGTCGTAGGCGGCGCTGCTGGCGGCAACTTCAACAATGAGCTCGGGCGCACCTTCGATGTAATCGTCTGCGGTAATTGAGGACCGTCCGCCCGTGTCCGGTTCCAATCGAAGCAGGGCGTCCGGCTGCGGTTCGTTGTCCAGGTCAAGGCGCACGGTGGCGTTGTCGGCGAGATGAACACCGGGCGTTGCGGCGCAGTATACGCCGAGCCACGTCATTATGTGGGCGTGGGGTTCTCCGTGACTCCTGGCCCGGACTGGTAAGCTCAAATAGACGACCCCCTCTATCAGCTCGGCCTTCTTGATATCCGGCCGACACTCGTAGCGCCGCTCAAACTCACATCGTGAGAGACGGTCACCATTCTCCAGAGGAACGGGCAGCATGCTCAGATGATCCCCTCTTTCTCCAAATCCTTGACCGCCTCAGGGCTCAAGCCCAGCAGGTCTTGGTACACCTCGGCGTTGTGCTGACCCAGGAGCGGGGCGGGTTTGAGGTCGAGCGGCGAATCGTCGAGCTGAACCGCGCAGGTCGGCATGGTGATCTCACCCCGGGTGGGGTGCTCTACCGTCGCCACCATGCCTCGCTCGCGCAGGTGGGGGTCGCTCAGGATGTCCTGGGAATCGAACACCGCGCCGCACGGAATCCCGACCTCACCCATTTTGCGCATGACGGTGAACTTGTCGTGCCGCCGGGTCCAGGCGCTGATGAACTCGTAGACTTCGTCAAAGCGCTCGTTGCGCTCGGCGCGCTTGGTATAGCGCGGGTCGTCAATCAGGTCGGCCCGCTCAATGACCCGCAGCAGGGCGTCCCACATCGCCGGGGTGGTGGCCATCAGGTAGATGTAGTCGTTGGGTCCGCCGGGATGGCAGGGATAGGTGTCGGTCGGAGCGGCATGGCTGAGACGGTTGCCGCTGCGCTCCACCACCGCGCCGGTCTGAAGGTGGTGACGCATGGGCACCCGCCCGTAGTTGACCATGGCGTCCTGCATGGCGACCTCGACGTGTTGGCCGCGCCCGGTTTTGTCGCGCTGGAGCAAGGCTGACAAAATGCCGACCGCGCAGTGCAGGCCGGTCCCGGTATCGGCGATAGTCGGGCCGGGCTTGATCGGCGGTCCGCCCGGCAGCCCGGTGATGCTGGTCGCGCCGCCGGTGGCCAGGGCGGCCGAGTTGAAGCTCTTATAGCTGCTCCACGGACCGTAGGTGCCATAGCCCTTGATCGTCGCGTAGACGAGGCGGGGGTTGATCTCGCTGAGGGCCTGGTAGCCCAACCCCAGCTCCTCCATCGTACCCAGCGAGAAATTTTCGATCACCACATCGACCTGCTGGGCCAGCGAGCGGAACAGGTCTTTGCCCGACTCGGACTTGAGATCGAGGGTGATGCCGCGCTTATTGGCGTTCAGCAGCACAAACAGATACGAGTCCACATCCGGCTTGTCGCGCACGAAGCTGCGGCCCGGCTCCCCCCGGCCCGGCGGTTCGAGCTTGATGACATCGGCGCCTAAAAAGGCCAGCAGCTCGGTGCAGGCCGGTCCGGCTTCGTAATGGGTCAAATCGAGAATACGAATATGGTCGAGTGCCGACATGGGACCTCCCCTGTTCCACGGGCGCTTCGGTCGGGCCAGCTTACCACCTCGGAGGTCGGACTGCCAAGCTTGCAAAAGCAAGCGGTCAAGGAAATAATCAGCCTCACACCGTCTCACGAAGGAGAGGAAACATGGCCCAGCCCAAATACGACCGCAAAACGCAGGACGTTGGCAACATTCTCGGTATGGAACACGTCAATGTGACGGTTCCCGACCAGGAACTCGCGCTCCGCTTCTACATCTCAGGACTCGGCCTGACCCGCGACCCGTATATGATGGTCGGGCCAGAGAACATGTGGGTCAACGTTGGCGATCAACAGTTCCACCTGCCGACCCGTGACCCGCAGGTGTTCACCGGCTGTATCGGTCTGATCGTATCCGACCTCGACGCACTGCAACGGCGGCTGACCAGACTCGAAGATAAATTGGCCGGCACGGCCTTCGGCTGGAAGGCCCACAAGGACTACGTCGAGGTGACCTGTCCGTGGGGCAACCAGATCCGCTGCCACGCCCCGAGTCCAGAGTTCGGCGATATCAGCCTGGGCATGCCCTACGTAGAGGTGCTGGTCAAACCCCGAACCGCCCGGGGTATCGCCGGCTTCTACCGCACGGTCATGCACGCCCCGGCGACGGTGATCAAAGACGAGCAGGGCACAATGGCCCAGGTCGGCATGGGCTGCTCCCAGGTGTTGCGCTTTCGGGAAACCGACCAGTCTCTGCCCGAGTATGACGGCCACCACATCGCCGTCTATGTGGCCGACTTTTCGAGCCCCCACGCTTTTCTCAAGCGTCACAAGCTGATCACCGAAGAGTCCAACGACTATCAATACCGATTCCAGGCCATTGTGAACCCCAAGACGGGCAAGCTGCTATGCGAACTCGAACACGAGGTCCGCAGCCTGCACCACCCGATGTACGGCCGCGAGATGGTCAACCGCAACTCGGCCCAGAATATCTTTGCCTACGCCCGAGGCCGGGATGCCTTTGTGCAGTAGAGGAAGACCCGGGCCTCAGTAGCCGCCGTGTTTATCGACCACATTGTCGAGCGCCTCACCCCGCAGGAACCTGGCCAGATTGGGTCTGAAGACCTCGGTCGCATGCTTCCAGTACTCGGAGCGTAAGCCCGAGTAGTGCGGGGTCAGGATCACATTCGGCAGCCCAAACAGCTCGCTGTCGGCCTGCGGCGGCTCGGGGTCGGTCACATCCAGGGCAGCCCCGGCGATCCAGCCGACTTTGAGAGCACGGACCAGGACCGGCTCCTGAATGATCGGGCCGCGCCCGACATTGATGATATGGGCGGTCGGCTTCATCAGCCGCAGTTCCTGCTCGCCGATCAGGCCGGTCGTCTGCGGCGTGAGCGGGGCGGCGACGATAACAAAATCCGACTCCTGCAACAGACGCGCCAAGCCCTCGGGCGCCAACACCTCGTCTACACACGGCGGCATGGCCTCAACCCGGCGCTTGGTGGCAATCACCCGCATGCCCATGGCCTTGACCCGCTCGGCAACCGCCAGGCCGATACCGCCCAGGCCGATGATCCCGGCTGTGTGGCCGTACAGCTCGGAAAAGGTCGGGTACAGGTCAAACATCTCGCGTCGCGGCCATTTGCCTTCGAGCTGATGGCGGTAGGCCACATGGAGCTGGCGGGCCAGGATGATCATCACGCCCAGGATGTGCTCGGCAATCGGAATGCCGTGCAGCCCCCGCGAGTTGGTGATGACGACATCGCTGGCGACCATCTCCGGGAACAAGACGTGGGTCGCTCCGGCCGAGGCGAGGTGGAGCCACTTGAGCCGTTGGGCGGCCTGCAAATCCTGCGGGCTGAAACGGACGGCAAACAGCACCTCGGCGTCGGCCAGCTCGGCCGGGCGCTGAGCCGGGTCCTGGATGAGGCTGATGCGGGCGGCGGGAAACTCGGCCTGGAGCTGGGCCGCCAGTTCCGGCGGGTAGGCCGGAAAGCCGCCCAGCCCGGACGATCCGGCAAACGAGATACACACTTTGCTTGCCATGCTGGCCCCTTTCTCCACTCTCTCTCGGTCTAGGCCGGCGGAATGATCGGCAACACCAGGTGTGACGGCCGGGTGCCGCCGTGCCACACCCGCTGGACCGCAGGCCGGCCGACGGACTCGGTGCCGAGCGGGCCGCCGGTGTTGAGGTTACGATCAAAACGCGGGAAATTACTGCTCGACACCTCCAGCCGGATGCGCTCGCCCGGGGCAAACTGAAAGCTGGTCGAGCCGAGCTGGATACGGTACTCGTAGACCCTGCCGGGTTCCAGCAGCTCCGGCCGGGACAGGCCGTTACGGTAGCGCGCCCGTAGAATGCCGTCACACAGGTTGAGGGCGCGACCGTCCGTAGTCACGGCAACCAGCTTGGCGGTAAAATCGGTGTCTTGCCCATCGGTGGCGGCAAAAATCACTGCCTCGACCGGTCCGGTCACCTCGGTCGGCCGGTCCACGGGCTCAGAGGTATAGACCAACACGTCATCCCGCTCCTCGACCGGACGCTGGTCGCGCGGGCCGGCGCTCTGGGCGCCGGGAAACAGCGTACACCCGCCCCGCGAGGGCACCGGCCGCTCGGGGTCGTACAGGAACGTGTCAGCGGTCTGCCTATCGGCCGGCTGGCTCAGCAGGCGGCCGTCACCGCTCAGGCTGTTGGCCCGGCCCTGGCCGGCCAGATAGTAGCGGGTCGGCACGGCGCGGGCCAGCGGCCACTCGTTCTCATTGCGCCAGGTGTTGGCGCCCATGACGAAAATCCGGACCGGCGCGCTCGAATCGGGCGCATCCCGCAGGCAGTGATCAAACCACTTGAGATGCATGCCGCCCAGGTTGACCGCATCGAGCAGCACGCTCGGCCCAAAATCGACCTCACCCACGACCCGATCAAACAGACCGTGCAGCCACGGTCCGACAAACAGGCGCTGCCGCTCGCGGGTCCGGGCGCTCTTGGCCTGGTGGCGCATGCCGACATAGTTGCGCAGCGTGCCTTCCAGAAAGATGTCGTACCAGCCGCCGATGTGCAGGGCCGGCACGTCCAGGTCGGCATACTTCGACTCGATCCGCCATGCTTCCCAGTAATCATCCTGGGACGGGTGGCTGAGCCACTCACGGTAGTGGTCCATCAGCCCCGGTACTTCGGCCGGCGCAAAGTCGCTGAGGGGCAGGCCCTGATAGGCATCGTTCATGCCGAAAATCGTGCCGTACAGCCTGGTCCGCGCGTCGTCCGGCGCGCTACCCAGGCGCCCCAGGGTTTCCACCGCCAGGCCAGCGGTCCAGAACTGGATGAACCCCTGCTGAAACGCCCCGCCCTGATAGGTCCAGCCCTCGTGGTAGCCGGACGCGGTAATCGTCGGCACCATGGCCTTGAGGGCCGGCGGCTTGGCGGTCGCGGCCAGCCACTGGGTCGCGCCGTAGTACGATGCGCCAAACATGCCCACCCGGCCGTCTGACCAGGCCTGGTCCGCGCACCAGGCGATGGTGTCCGCCCCGTCCCGGGCATCGTCGGCAAACGGGACAAACGTCCCTTCCGACTTGAAGCGGCCGCGGGTGTCTTGCAGCACGACCGCATAGCCGTGTTTTGCGGCGCGGACCGGACTGAGCAGGGACAGGGTAATGAGGGACAGGTCTTTGTTGTACGGCAGGCGGGCCAGCAGGACCGGATGGCGGGCGGTATCGTCGGGGCGATATACATCGGCCCGCAGCACCACCCCGTCCGGCATCGGAACGTCCACATTGCAGTCGATTTTTATCGCCGTCGCCATACGCCCCCTCCTTTGCAACACGCCTGACCGAGCAGGTTCTCTCGGCCTTATAGGCGGGTCGGCGGATTGTTGCAACGGTCGGGATCCGAGCGCTATGCTGAGATGACACCTGTACGCGCCGAGTCGTCAGAAAGGATGCGTCGCGCGCGGCCGAGCCCGGTGAGTGACCAAGGTCTCGACCTCTGAGCGACGGAAGAGTCTTGTCCAACACGAATCACGCTTCGGCTTACTGGCCGCCGCCCTGGCTGACACGCACTGTCCGGGCTCTGCCCGTGTGTGGGGCGGTCGGGCTCGGGGGGGTCTTTGTAGTCTGGACCTGGCCGGTGTGCCTGCTTGCCCTGCTTGGCTTCGGGCTATGGTCGAGAGATCGTCGCGGCAGGCGGCTGGGGGCAATCGTCGCTCCGATTCTCCGGCCCGTCGTGCTGGCCTACGGGGCGCTGTCAGTCCTGCTGTTCGTGTTCAAGGGCCTGTCCTACAGCCTGGACCCGGAGGGGTTGCGGCTCATCGAGCACGGCTTGCTGCGGTTTCAGATCGGGCTCAAAGCCTATACCGCCTGGTCGGTCGGGCTGGGGGTGGCCGGTCTGCTGGCCTGTCTCAGCGTAGGGGCGGCGCTTTGGGGAACAAGCAGGAAGCACTTGGCCGGAGACATTCGCGTCGTCCGCGCGCTAGTCGTCCTCATCGCGCTGAGCAGCCTGCCTGCGGTGTGCGATATCGGCCTCGGAGCGTGGACATCTCAGGTCCTCATTCAGCGCTACCACGTTCTCATCGGCCAGGAGGAAACGGCGCTGGCCAGGTATCTGGCCGCCGAAAGCATACGCCACGGCTGGACGAATCTGGACAAGCCGGACATCAGGGACGTGCGGCAGACCTTTCGCTCCATACTGGAGGACGACGACGCGCACGCCGAGTGGGTCGCGCGCCAGCACAGCCGGGAGATATTGGCCGTTCCGCCAGTTCTCATTTTTCGGGACAGCGACAGACTGCCGCCGCCCTACCCGCGCAAGCCGCCGTCCGACGCGGCACCGGCTCTGCGCACGCCTGAGGACTGGCGGGCCTTTCCCTCTCTCCTGGCCCGACAGGAGCACGACACCACCTATGCCACGGCCAGAGCCCACGCATCCCTCATCGCCACCACCCGAGTCTTCTCGGAAATCGCGAGGCGGACGCTGCCCGATTCCGCAGCCCTGGCCCAACCGGACGGCTTGATAGGCGTCTATCTGAACGCCCTGGTGGCGCACTACGCCGAGCTGATTTTCAGGCCAGTGGTCGGCAAGTGGCGCAGCGATGGCGAGATCGCCGCCAGGGACCGAGAGGAGCGCTTCCGTCGTCTGGGGGTGCTCTTTCCGTCCTTCAATCTGGCCAAAAAACACCTACAGGCAGTGTGGTGGAAACGCGGCATTCTGGAGCGCGAGCTGAACCTGCGCGATCCCAGCCAGACCAGTACCGAGGCCGGGCGGATGGGCAGACTGATCCGGGAGCGGGCGGCCAAGCGGCGGCGCTGGATAGCCGAACAGGAGCGGCGCTGGAAAATCGAGCGGGCGCGGCGCTGGGGAACCAACGATCAGCAACTCCTCAGCCCGCACTGATCATCCGCAGCCGTCAGTCCTCAGCTGATGCCCTTAAAAGCTCGGCTTGGTCGAGAATGGAGTCAGTTGGAGTTCGTGCGTCCAACAGGATTTGTCTTGGGTGTGTA
>JAAXHF010000451.1 GCA_012271025.1 Deltaproteobacteria bacterium
TGCACGTTGTTCTGACCGCGCAGCGGATGCAGGCCGGTCCCCGGCCGGCCGACCTGCCCGGTCATCAGGGCCAGGGCGATCAGACACCGGGCGTTATCGGTGCCGTGAATGTGCTGTGAGATACCCATGCCCCAGAAGATCATCGAACCCGAGGCGGTGGCGTAGCGGCGGGCCACCTCCCGAATCGTTGCCGCCTCAATGCCGCAGACGGGGGCCATCTCCTCGGGGCTGAAGCCGGCCACGTTGTGGCGAATCAGCTCAAAGTCTTCGGTCCGCTGTTCGACAAACGCGGTGTTGACCAGGTTCTCTTCGATGATGGTGTAGATCATGGCGTTCAGCAGCGCCACGTCGGTATCGGGCTTGAACTGGAGATAATAGCCGGCGTGACGGGCCAGTTCGGTGCGCCGCGGGTCCATGACAATCAGGGTTTTTCCGGCTTTAGCCGCGTTTTTCATGAAGGTGGCGGCGACCGGATGGTTTTCGGGCGTATTCGAGCCGATAACGACAATCACCTCGGCCTCGGCCACATCCTCGACCTGATTGGAGACTGCGGCCGAGCCGATGCCTTCGAGCAGGGCGGCCACCGACGAGGCGTGGCACAGGCGTGTGCAGTGATCGACATTATTGGTGCCGAAGCCGGTCCGGACCAGCTTCTGAAACAGATACGCCTCCTCGTTGCTGCCCTTGGCCGAGCCAAAGCCGGCCAGAGCCTGACCGCCGTGCTGGTCGCGGATCTGTTTCAGGCCGCTGGCAGCCAGGTCGAGGGCTTCGTCCCAGTCGGCCTCGCGAAAGATGTCCCGCCAGCCGTCCGGGTCAAAGCTGACCTCGGCCGACTTGGGTACGCCGGGCTTGCGGATCAGGGGGGTGGTCAAGCGGTGGGGGTGGTTCACATAGTCGAAGCCAAAGCGGCCTTTGACGCACAGCCGTCCGTGGTTGGCCGGCCCATCCCGGCCGGTGACGTACAGAATCCTGTTGTCCTTGACGTGGTAGGTCAGCAGACAGCCCACCCCGCAGTAGGGACACACCGAGTCCACGGTCTTGTCCGGCGCGGCGAGCCCCACCTCGCCCGCCGGCATCAGCGCGCCGGTCGGACAGGCCTGGACGCACTCGCCGCAGCCGACGCACGAGCTGTGGCCCATGGGATCGCCAATATCAAAGACAATTTCGGCCTGGCTGCCGCGCTGGGCATAGCCGATCACGTCGTTGACCTGCTCCTCGCGGCAGGCGCGCTGGCAGCGGGTACACTGGATGCAGGCGTCAAGATTGACCGCAATCGCCGGGTGGGACACGTCCTGGGTCGGCTGAACACGGGCCGGGAAGCGGGCTGGACCGATATCCAGTTTGTCCGCCCACAGCTCCAGCTCTGACTCGCGGGTATAGGCGGTGTCGGCCACGTCGGAGCGGAGCAGTTCCAGGACCATTTTTTGCGAGTGGCGCGCCCGCTCGCTGTGACTCGACACCTGCATGCCCTCGGTCGGCGTCCGGCAGCACGACGGCGCCAGCGGTCGCTCGCCGCTGATTTCGACCACGCACGCCCGGCAGTTGCCGTCGGGCCGCAGACCGTCGGTGTAACACAGGTGGGGAATCTCCACCCCGTGCCGTCGGGCGGCCTGCAGGATGGTTTCGCCGGGCCGGGCGTCGACGCTGCGCCCGTCCAGGCTGAAGGTGGTCAGTCCGGCCTGAGAGCCGTTGGGAGATACGCCAGCCATTAGGAAAGCTCCTGTGGAAAGTATTTGATCACGCTGCGTAAAGGGTTGGGCGCGGCCTGACCCAGCCCGCAGATGGACGCGTCGCCCATGACCTGGGCGAGGTCTTCCAGCAGGCCGGTGTCCCAGCGGTCCTTGGCCATCAGCCCGGCCGCTTTTGCCGTCCCCACCCGGCACGGCGTACACTTGCCGCACGACTCGTGGGAAAAGAAACGCATGGCGTTGAGGGCTGCGGCCTTGGCGCTGTCCTTATCCGACAGGACGATGATGGCGGCCGAACCGATGAAACTGCCGTGGGGCTGGAGGGTGTCGAAATCGAGCGGCTCGTCGGCCAGTGAGGCGGGCAGAATGCCGCCCGACGCCCCGCCCGGGAAGTAGCCGTACAGCTCGTGGCCGGGCAGCATGCCGCCGCAGTACTCGGCGATCAGCTCACGCAGGGTGATGCCGGCCGGCGCCAGGTGGACGCCGGGCGTGCTGACCCGCCCGCTGACCGAGAAGGAGCGCAGCCCCTTGCGGCCGTTTCGCCCCTGGCCGGCAAACCAGTCCGGGCCTTTCTCGACAATCTCGCGTACCCAGAACAGCGTCTCAAAATTATGCTCCAGGGTCGGTCGTCCAAACAGCCCGACCTCGGCCACATACGGCGGCCGCAGCCGCGGCATACCGCGTTTGCCCTCAATGGATTCGATCATGCCCGACTCTTCGCCACAGATATAGGCGCCTGCGCCGCGCCGGACCTGAATGCGGGGCAGGGGGCCGGGCGGGTCGGCCTGCAGGGCGGCGATACTGTCTTTGATGATCTGGATGCAGGCCGGGTACTCGTCGCGGATATAGATATAGACCTCGTCAATGCCGACCGCCCAGCAGGCGATCAGCATCCCCTCCAGAAAACGGTGGGGGTCGCGTTCCATGTAGTAGCGGTCCTTGAAGGTGCCCGGCTCGCCCTCGTCGATGTTGACCGCCAACAGCCGCGGGGCCGGGTAGTCACGGACAATGCGCCACTTGCGACCGGCCGGAAAACCCGCCCCGCCAAGGCCACGCAGCCCGGCGTCCTCCAGGGCCTGGATGACCGACTCGGGCTCGCGTTCGCCCTGTACACAGGCGCGCAGCAGCCGATAGCCACCGTCTTTTTTATACGCCTGATAATCAATGACCGTGCTCGGGGCGGGACAGGCCGTGGCCCGCCCGCTGACGGCCTGCTGCACGCGGTCCGGTGTGGCCTGCGCAATCGGGTTCTGGCCGACAATAACGGCCGGGGCGGTCTCACAGCGGCCAACGCACGGCACGCGCTGAACCCGGACCTCTTCACCCAGGCTGTTTTGCAGAGACGCCAGCAGCGTCTGGGCGCCGGCCAGCTCGCAGCTGACAGAATCGCACACCCGGACGGTCAGCGGCGGCGGCGGCGTCTCGTTCTCTTTGACCACGTCGAAGTGATGATAAAAGCTGGCCACCTCGTAGACCTCGACCGGCGCCAGCTTCATCTCGTCGGCCAGGGCGACCAGATGGGCGGCCGACAGGTGGCCGTAGCGGTCCTGAATCTTGTGCAGATGCTCAATCAGCAGGTCGCGCCTCCGGGGCTCATCGCCGAGCAGGCTTCGGACCTCGGCCAAAGCCTGGGGCTCGACCGTCCGGCCCTTGGGTCTGGTGCGAAAACCCCGGCGTCTGCGTTGGCTGTTTTTTCCCATACTGGTGTCCGTCGGGCTGAATATTCCAGCACTATACGGGTTTTGGAGCCGGCTCGACAAGACGCTGGGAACCGGGATCTTTGTTCTCGATGTCAGCAGCCGGGATCTCCCGTGAGACGCTCTTGCCGCTCGGTTCTCGGAGACGTTCTCCGGCCGCCTGTTCTCTTTTTTCTCTCCACAGCGCGTTATGCTATAAGGACATGCACGTGGAGGAGGACCCAAGCCTATGGAAAAGCGGGTGTATTTCCTGTTTGGAGACGTGCTGGCCAGCAGCCTGATCGGCGTTCTGGCCGGTCTGGCGGTGTCTGCGGTGATCGGTCCGAGCTGGCCGATGCTGATCGGCATGCTGGTCGGCATGGCCCTGGGCATGCTGGTCTCACTGCTCAGCCCGATTGTCTTTACGCCCCTGTTCGGCGCCCACGAGGTGATGATCCCCAGCATGCTGAGCGGCATGTTGTCGGGCATGGTGGTCGGCATGGGGGCGGCCATGCAGCCCCTGAGCGCAGGAACGGTCAGCGCTCAGGGCGCCCTCATCGGCGTTGGCGTGACCGTCCTGGTCTGGATTGGTAACGCCGTCTTACACGGAGAGCAACCATGGACCTCGTAACCAAACATAAGTGGGATAACGCCGCCGCCAGCTTCGACTTCATGAATTCATACGGGCCGGAGAAGCGCTGGGGGCCGGTCAAGCGGGAGTTCTTCTCCACCATGCACGGCAAGATTCTGTTTCTGGCCGTCGGCACGGGGCTCGACATTCCGTTCTTCCCGCCCAATCAGGATATTGTCGGCATTGATATCAGCGCCAAGATGTTGGAGCGGGCCAAAGCCCGGGTGGACCGCTATCCGGGCACAATCGAACTCCACGAGATGGACGTACACGACCTGCCGTTTCCCGACGCCAGCTTCGATCAGGTGTTTACCTCGTGCACCTTCTGCTCGGTGCCCAACCCGGTCAAAGGGCTGGAGACGCTCAGGCGGGTGCTCAAGCCCGGCGGCGAACTGCGCATGTTCGAGCACACCGGCAGCCGCTATTTCCCGTTTAATGTGCTGCTCAACGTGATGAACACCGTCTCAAAACGCCTCGGGCCTGAGGTCAACCGCGATACCGTCAGCAACGTGCAGCGAGCCGGCTTTCGGGTGCGGCAGGTGAACCACGTTTTTCTGGACGTGGTCAAGACCATCGTGGCCGAGGCGCCGCAGCACTAGCGGAGGGCGTATGGAGAAGAGGCGTACACCGGAGTCTGGCCGACCCTTGGACCGACGCCGGTTTCTCACCAGCCTGGGCGCGGCGGCAATCGGCGCCGCCGGCCTCGACGGCGGCTGGCCCGGCCGGGCAGTCGCACAGACGCAGACACCTGGACAGACACTTGGAAAGGATCGGCGCATGACACGCTTTGGGATTCAGATCGAACCCCAGTTCGGATTTTCGTACCAAGAGGTTGCAAGCCTGGCCACCGACGCCGAACGGCTCGGTTTTGACGCCCTGTGGGTGTCCGACCATCTGTTCTGGGATGCCCGTAACGAGCAGCGTAACTGTATGGACGCCTGGACCCTGCTGAGCGCCCTGGCGCCGGTTACCACCCGCCTGCGCCTGGGCACCCTGGTCAGCTGCAACTCCTACCGCCTGCCGAGTATCCTGGCCAAGGTCGCGGCCAGCTTCGACCATCTGAGCCAGGGGCGGCTGGAGTTCGGCATTGGCGCGGGCTGGAAGGAGATGGAGTATCGGGCCTACGGCATTCCGTTTCCGTCAATCGGCACCCGACTGGCCCAGCTCGAAGAAGCCGTTCAGCTCATCCAGCTGTTATGGACTCAGGAGCGGGCGTCGTTCGAGGGCAAACACTACCGGCTTGAGCGGGCGGTGTGCGCGCCCAAGCCGGTCCAGCGGCCGCTCAAGACCTGGATTGGCGGCATGGGCGAGAAAAAGCTGCTGCGCATGGTGGCCCGCCACGCCGACGGCTGGAACGCCATGCCCGGCGTCGGGGTTGAGGCGATGCAAAAAAAGATGGACGTGCTACGCCGCCACTGCGACGCGGTCGGGCGCGACTACGCCAGCATCGAAAAGTCGCTGTTCATCCTGTGCTGCGTGGCCGATGATGAGGCGGAACTCAGAGCCCGGGGGGCGGAGCTGGAAAAAGCCCTGGGCACGACCGATGTCATCAGGGCCGGCCGCAAGGTCGGCACCGCCGGCACGCCCGAGCAGGTGGCCGAGACCCTGCGCGGATTTCAGGCGCTGGGCTTTGACTATTTTATCGCCATGTTTCCGTATAAGCAGGACGCCGAGATGCTCCAGCGCTTCAGTCAGCAGGTCATGCCGCTGTTGCGCTGAGTGGGCAAGCACGGGGGCTTGCCCCTGCGGTTGGATCAATCGTGATGGAGCTGCTGACACCTATGCAGGCCCTGTTTGGGGGCGAGGGCCTGGACGCCTGGCTCCGGGTTGCCGGCCTTATCGTCGTGACCGGGCTGGTCGATGTTGTCCAGCGCCGGGTGCTCGGCCGTCTGCACGCCCAGCTCGAAAAAACGGAAGCCTACTGGGACGATGCGGTTGTCCAGGCCCTGCGCCGGCCGCTCAGCCTGTTGGTCTGGGTAGTCGGCCTGAGCTTTGTGGCTGATGTGGGCCTGAGCCAGACCGGTACGGCGCTGGCCGATATGCGTGACTCGCTGCGGGTCATCGGCATTGTGGCCGCCTTCAGCTGGTTTCTGGCCCGGCTGATTAGCCTGGTCGAAGAGGGCATTATCGCCCTGCGCCAGGAGGGTGATGAGCCCTACGACCGGGCCACGCTCGACGCGATTGCCAAGCTGCTGCGGATCTTCGTGTTTGTGGCGGCCACCCTGGTTGCGCTCCAGACCCTGGGCTTCAGCGTGTCGGGCGTCCTGGCCTTTGGCGGTATCGGCGGCCTGGCGGTCGGTTTTGCGGCCAAGGATCTGCTGGCCAACTTCTTCGGCGGCCTGACGATCTACCTCGACCGGCCGTTTGCGGTCGGCGACTGGATTCGCTCGCCCGACCGCGAGATCGAGGGGACGGTTGAACGGATCGGCTGGCGGCTGACCCTGATTCGGACCTTTGACAAACGCCCGCTATACATCCCGAATGCCGTCTTCACCACCATCGCGGTCGAAAACCCGTCCCGCATGCACAACCGCCGCATCTATGAGACCATCGGCATTCGTTACGACGACGCCCCGAAAATGGCCGGGATCGTGTCGGACGTGGAACACATGCTGCGGAGTCATCCCGATATCGACACGCGGGCGCTGATCATGGTCAACTTCGTCACCTTTGCCCCGTCGTCCCTGGACTTTTTCGTCTATGCCTTTACCAGGACGACCGACTGGGCGACCTTTCACCAGGTCAAGCAGGACGTGTTGCTGCGTATTCTGGACATCATTGAGCAGCACGGAGCCGAGGTCGCTTTTCCTACTTCGACCCTGCATCTGGCCGATGGCTTTGAAGCCGCGCTGCCCGGGTCTGATCCTGCGTCCGAGCAGGCATGGGGAGAAGGCGGAAGGCAGGAAGTCAAAAGGCAAAGGGCAAAAGGCAAAGGGCAAATGTAGGGGCAACCCCCTGTGCTTACGCGCTTCCCCCTTTGTAAACGTGTGATGCATATTGTGCCGATTGCCTTCCACGGGCTGCTTGGCCGCCCCCTCTCCCGGCCTACGGCCACCCTCTCCCTCAAGGGGCGAGGGTAAAAAAGCCCCTCTCCCC
>JAAXHF010000049.1 GCA_012271025.1 Deltaproteobacteria bacterium
CCTGTATAACGGCTTTCGCTATGCCGAGGGCCTGGAGATGTTCAAGACTCGCCTGCACTGTCTGCCCGAGGCGGCGGCCGGTCTCAAGGAGATCGTCCAGGAACGACTGGCCTGGCTCGACGGCTTGATGGAAGACAAGTCGTTCATCGTCGGCGAGCGCTTTACTGTGGCCGATATTGTCTTGTACAGCGCGCTCGATTTCGGCGCCGGGGTCGGCCAGACGATCAATCCCCAGCTCAAAAACATGACGGCCTGGTTCGAGCGGGTCAGTGCCCGGCCGAGCGCGGACGCCAGCCTGCATGAAAAGGCCAAAGGCCGAATGCGGGGAGCCTGAGTTTCTCTCGGGTGGCCGGTCATGAAGCGACACGCTGTCGTTCTCGCCGTTGTCCTGACCTCCGTGTTCGGGCTGTGTGCAGTTGACACGCAGGCGGACCCGGCCCGGCGGTGGTCCGGCCCGGGTTGGCCCGACGCCTATGGGCCACGGTTCGGCAACTTTGCCCAGCGCATTGCCGGCACCTACCTGATTCGTGACGGCGACGCCGCAGCCGCCATAAAGCAACACAGAGTGCTGAACGGCATTGTCAGCCTGGGCTACACAGGCAAAGTCTGGACCTGAACGTGACGAGCCGCCCTGATGAGCGCCTTGTCCCGCGTTGCCAGCTCCAGTCCCCGCCGCATGGCGAGTTCCAGATACGCGGCGTCGTAGGTAGTCAGGTTCTCCGTCCGGGCAAGCGTGAGTATCTCTCGGAATGCGCGATTGTCCGTTTCGGTGTCGGCCGTGATCGGCAAACGGTCCAGGAGATTGAGGCAGGCGGCAATCTGCGCGGCGGAGATGCGTCGGTGACGTTCCGCCCGTGACAGGACATTGCCGAGTTCCAGACGCCACAGACTGGGAACAAACGCACGGCTGTCCTCCAGTCGGTCCAGCAAGGAATCGGTTGCGGGCGTCGCCTCGTCATCGAACAGCCAGGCGACGGCAACCGAGCAGTCGAGAACAAACGCGCTCATCGTCGTCCTTCATCCCGCAGTGCCTTCCAGTCCAGGCCGCGGAGTTTCAGACCTGAGCGAAGAGTGCGCAGTGCCTCAATCGCGCCTGCGGTTCTCGCCCGTTCCACTCGCCCGGCGGGAATGAGTCGGGCGACGGGGAGGCCGCGCCTGGTGATGAGCACTTCTTCCCCCTGTGCCACCTTGTCAAGGAGCGAGGACAAATGTGTTTTTGCGTCGAACGCGCCAACTTCGATCATGTTTCTTTCCTTATTCAACTAGTTTAACCAACTAGTATAGAGAAAATCTAGCCCGTACAACAAGGCAGAGAATCTTCGGGCATTTTCAGCGTGGAGAGGAGTGAAAGCGCGACATGGGGGGAGCCCTATGGACCGGCGGAGGTTTATTCGGACGCGGCCTCGGAAACGCTGCCGCCGCCACCATCTCCAGGGGACGCTTTCTGCTGTGATTGCGAAACGTGATCGGCCGGTGGGTGTTCCGGCGCCGCGGTCGGATAATAGCGCAGCGTCCGATGGATGACCTCTGAGGGTTCGAGGACGCCGGCCTGTCCGTCGCCGACCCAATCTGCAATCACTTTCTTGGTCCAGTTGCCCCGCTCGTCGAACTCGTAGCGGTAGACCTGCCGGCCGGCCAGGCTGCCGTCGGGATGATAATCCAGCCACTCAGTCCGGTTCCGCTTGTCATCATAGCGGTACACCCACCGAGACATGAGCGCGTCTTGACGGTCATACACCTCGATGGTGATCAGATTCCCACGGGTGTCGTAGGCGTACACATTGCGTGACACGGGCTTGCGTTCGTCGTCGACCCAGCTGCGCTCGACCATCCGGCCGGCTGCATCGTAGCGATACACGACGTGGCCGAAAAAGGTCTCGTCCTTGTCCTGGCTGATCGATTCGACGGGTTTGGACAGCGTCCCGTTATAGCTGAAGAGTTCCTTGGACAGGATCGTTCCGTCGGCCTCGTAGCGGGCGGCTGCGGTCATGGCGCCGCGCTCGTCATAGGTCCAGACCATACGGTGCCACAGGGAACCGTCCGGGGCGTAGACGATTTCCTGGCTGGGCCGGCCGCTCTGACTGTAGCTGCGCACCTTGCGCTGAAAGTGGCTGCCGTCGGGGTTGTACAAGACTTGCTCGACCAGGCGCCCGCTCCGGTCATAGGTGTCGATTTGCCTCTGGCCCCGCACGCCTTCGACCCACTCTTCAGCCTGGCGGACGTACTGGGCGGTTTCGCTGCTGACGCTGTGGACCGCGTCGTACAGGTTTGCCCGCGCGCGGGTGTGTTCGGGGCCGCCCTCCGGCGAGAGGCCCGTCAGGGCCAGAAACAACAGCGGGAGGAGCAGGCTGTTTACTGTGATCATGATCCGTGTCTACCGCCTTTCCTGCTGGGCGTACCGCTGTCATAGCACAAGGAAACATTTTTCTCTGCTTGACTGGATTCGGCTCCGGGCGGGATAATCGCTCGTCAGGAGGACAAGCCTATGCGGGAGAATACGCTCAAGAAAACCCTTAAAGCCGGAGACGTGGCGCTAGGGACGTTGCTGTGGGAAGTCCGCGGCCGGGGGGTGCTGCATACCCTGGCACGTGCGGGTATGGATTTCGTCATGATCTGCAGCGAACACTCGGCCTATAATCTGGAGACGGTCGTCGAGCTGGTCCACCAGGCCCACGCCGCTGGGCTCAGCCCGGTCGTGCGCATTCCGGATCTGGAATATGAGCACGTGACCCGACTGCTGGACTCGGGCTGCCAGAGCCTGATCGTGCCTCATGTCAAGACCGGAGATGAGGTGCGCCGTTTTATCGAACTGGCCAAGTACCACCCCCAGGGAAAACGTGGGGTGGCGATTTATCTGGGCGCTAATACGGACTACGAGGATGTCGATGCGGTCCAGGCCATGGCTCACGCCAACGCCAATACCCTGCTGGGCGTCATTATCGAGACCGCGCAGGCGGTCGAAAACCTGGACGACATTTTGCAGTCCGGCATTGATCTGGTGCTGGTCGGCACTCAGGATCTGGCCCACAGCCTGGGGTTTCCGGGCGAATTTGATCGGCCGGAGTTGCGCGATATCCTCGGCCGCGTGCGGGCGCTGTGCAAGGAGCGCGGGATTGCCACGGCCGGGGCGCTGACCAGACCGGACAGCGTCCAGGCCGTGGTGAACAGCGGGGCGCAGTATCTTCTGTACGGTACCGATCTGGTCCTGCTCAGACAGGCCACGCTCCAGGCCGCCGAAGCCCTGGCCCCGTTTCGGAAAAGCTGAAGCCGCCGTGCCGCCCGGCTCTTTACCGTACGCCCCCGGATGCGCTAAGACAGACGGATGAACCGGAGAGCAGATCAGCGCCGCATTTTTTGGAGGAGGTCGTCATGAAGTTTGGTATTTTCTACGAACTGTCCGTGCCGCGTCCCTGGGATGGGGAATCCGAGCGGACCGTGTATATGAACGCCCTGGAACAGGTCCGGCTGGCCGACGAACTCGGCTTTGACCAGGTCTGGGCGGTCGAGCATCATTTTCTGGAAGAGTACTCGCACTGCCCAGCGCCCGAGCTGTTCCTGACCGCGTGTGCGATGCAGACCAAGCAGATCAATGTCGGTCACGGCATTGTCATCTGCGTGCCGGAGTTCAATCATCCGATTCGGATCGCCGAGCGCGCGGCCGCCCTGGACATTCTGTCCGGCGGGCGCTTGCAGTTTGGCACCGGCCGCTCGGCAACCTGGACGGAGCTGGGCGGCTTCGGGGCCAACCCGGACGAGACCAAGAAGAGCTGGGACGAGTTTGTGCACTGTATTCCCAAAATGTGGATGCAGGAGCGCTTCAGCTATGAGGGCAAATACTTTTCCATGCCGTCCCGGGCCGTACTGCCCAAACCCTACCAGAAGCCCCATCCGCCGATGTGGGTGGCGGTCACCAGCCCCGGCACCGAGTTGGACGCCGCCGACCGCGGCATCGGTAGCCTGGGGGTGACGTTTACCACCTTTGCCGAGCAGGAGGCCAAGGTCAAGGAGTACCGGCGGCGGATCCAGAACTGTAATCCGGTCGGCGGCTTTGTGAACAACCAGGTCAATACGGTCAACTTCCTGTACTGCCATGAGGACAACGCGACCGGGGCCAAGACCGGGATGCGGATGATTCAGCATTTCAACTATCTGGCCGCCCAGCTCGATATGGCCAAGGAAGCCTATCCGGCCAAGTCGTATCCGTCGGCGGGCCTGCTGCCCTCGCTGCGCCGCCAGGCGTCGAGTCCGGGCGAACAGAACGCCGCGCCCGAGGGGATTGCGGTCGGCAACCCGGCCCACCTGATCCAAGAGCTGAAGAAGTGGGAAGCCTGCGGGGTGGACCGGGTCGGCTTCATGCTCAACGCGGCCGAGATCATTCCCCAGCAGCAGGTGCTCGACAGCCTGCGGCTGTTTGCCACAGAGGTCATGCCGGCCTTTGCCGACTCGCAGGCCACCGCGGCCAGTGGAGGAGCGAGCTGATGCCGGTGTTTGGAAAACAGGATGTGCAGGCCGCAGCGGCCCGCGCGCCGCTCATGAGCGGCCTTGATACCGACCCGTGGGAACTCAAGGGGGCGGAGATTCTGCAGCTGAGCTTTGAGGTCGTCGAAGAGCCGGCCGAATGGCTGGCTGCGCCGGCCCTGCATCCGAGCATCCCGCCCTACGCCACGCTGTCGGTGGCCCGCTTTCCCGACAGTCCGGTCGGGCCGTATGCGCTGGCCCAGGTCCGGCTGGTCGTCCGCGCCGGGATTCGACCCCGGGCCTATATGGTCGGCGCCTACACCGATTCCGAGCAGGCGGTGGCCGCGCTCCGGATGCGCTGGGGATTCCCGCTGGAGTTGGCTACGGTCAGCCTCCAGGCGCGTCACGACCGGGTGATCGGCCGGGTGGAGCGGGACGGCCGGACGATCCTGGACATGGAGGCCGAGAATCCGGAGCATATCTCCGGGTCGGACGTCACCTATATCGACAGCCTCCACCTGGTGCGGGTGAACGAGGCTGGCGAGGAAAAACCGCTCATCGTTCAGGTCGATCCGGAGTATATCTTTCACGCCGCCCAGCGCGGGATTCCGCACCTCAAAACGCTGGATGCGGCGGCCTGGGGTGCGGGCGACCGTCTGCGGTGTACCAATCCGATGACCGCCACGTTCACGCGGTGTGACACGGATCTGCCCCGGCTGCGGTTTGCGCTGGACCCCAGCCTGCCGGCCTTGCAGGGGAGCCGTAAACTCCTCGCCTAAGGAGACAGGCCAGCTCTCAGGCGGTCAGTCGAACACAACACGACCGGGTCCCTGGCCCGGTCGTTTCGTGCAGGCCGGCGCACAGTCTATCATCTCGGCTGGCGAGAGGCTGCCGAGCATTGACGGAAATAAGGAGATTCGTATGAAGAGCGTGATATGGAGAAGTGTGGTCATCAGTCTGTTGCTCAGCCTGCCGGTGTCAGCCGATCAGCACGAACAGGCCGACCCGGTCCAGACGGCGCTACAGGCGCTAGCCGAGGGCGAGCATCGCTCGGCCGAGCATAAAGCCCGCAACCAGTACCGGCATCCGGTCGAGACGCTGAGCTGGTTCGGCCTGCGGCCGGATATGACGGTGGTGGAGATTTGGCCCGGCTCGGCCGGCTGGTATCTGGAAATCCTGGCGCCGTTTCTCAAAGACCAGGGTAAGTACTATGCAGCCGGACCCGATGCGGAGTCGTCGGTGGAGTATGTCCAACGCTCGGTCAAGGCGCTCGGCGACAAGCTGGCGGCCAACGCCGAGCTGTACGGCGGGGTGACAACGACCGAACTCGCCCCGCCGGCCGGCAAGACGATGATCGCTCCCGAGGGCTCGGCCGATATGGTGCTGACCTTCCGCAACGTGCATAACTGGATGAGTGGCGACTATGCCGCAGACGTGTTTGCCGCCATGTATACGGCGCTCAAGCCGGGCGGGATTCTGGGGCTGGTTGAGCACCGTGGCAATCCCGAGGTCGCCCAGGATCCCAAAGCTGCTTCGGGCTATGTGAACGAAGACTATACGATTGAGCTAGCCCAGGCTGCGGGCTTTGAGCTGCTTGAGCGCTCGGACGTGAACGCCAACCCAAAAGATACCAAAGACTACGAGGGCGGGGTGTGGACGCTGCCGCCCGTCTTGCGGCTGAAGGACGTGGACCGCGATACATACCTCGCCATCGGTGAGAGTGATCGCATGACGCTCAAGTTCGTGAAGCCGCAGGCGAACTAGAGCGACCCCTCTGCCCTCGGCCACGTGTCCCTGCGGAGCTCCTCTTGACCGGCAGCTTGCGCTCCCGTCGCCTGTGGCGCGGCTTGTGTATTGTGGCTGTTGGTGGCGTGGCAGGCTGCCTGCTCGTCGTGCTGGCACTTGCCTGGTGGCTGTCCTCCCACTACCAACCGTTGCTGACCCAGCGTCTGAGCAGCCTGCTCGGGGCTGAGGTGCGGGTGGCCGGGAGCGCGCTATCGTTTCGCCGTGGCCTGGGTGTTGGACTCGAGCGGTTGGTCGTCCAGAACCGCTCGGAGACCGCGCCGTTCTTCAGCGCCGAGCGCGTTGACGTCCTCCTTGACCTGAGGGCTCTGCTGCGCGGCCAGCTCTTGTTTCACTATATCCACTGCCTGCGCCCCCGGATCCGTCTGACCGCCGGGGACGGAGCGGTAGGTGTTCCGCCCCTGGTGGTGGGAGCCTTGCTGGGACACACGCCCGACCTCCAGGCCGAGCACGGTCGGCTGTCGCCGCAGCTCGCCGTACGCCGCCTGGTGTTACACGACAGCCAGCTCCGATATGACGATCCGGCTCAAGACGCCGACCTGGCGGTGATGGGGGCCGACCTGGACCTCAGCTATGGCGACGCCGGGGACCTCGATGCGCGTCTTCAGTTCGGCCTTGGAGCTGACGGGGAGATGGGTCAGGTCAGCCTCCAGGCTCGGCTGGCGGGCTGGCGGTCGGACGCCAGTCTGGAGCAGCTGGAGTGGAACGGAACAGCCCAGCTGCGCAACCTCGGCCTCAATCAGACTGGTCGCTGGCTGGGCCGGCGGTGGCCTCAGGCC
>JAAXHF010000680.1 GCA_012271025.1 Deltaproteobacteria bacterium
GACCTCGACCAGCCGTGTGACCGCGTCGTCAAACGGCGCATGACACATCACCTCAAGGTTGAACAGGCTCCAGGCCGGATGTTCGGACAGGACAACGCCCTTGGCTTTGGCCACTGCGGCCACCTCACGGAACATGTGGACCGACAGGGCCGCCAGCTGTGGGCTCGACCACACCCGATGCATGGGCAGACGGGTCATGGCCGAAAGCGTGGCAAACGGGTTCTGAAAAGCCTGTTTTGTCCACTCGACGGAAATGATGTCGTTGACGCCGCTGGCCTTGAGTCCGGCCTCCTCAAAGGCCCGGACAATCGCCGCAATCCGGTCTGAGGGGCGGCCGTCGAGTTCACCAAAAAAGGTGATGCCGTCCAGGGTGTATTCGACCTCGCCGTCGCGGCGGAGGGCTGCCCCGATCATGGTCGTCGCGCCCACGACTTTGTCCCGACCGAACACCTGGGCGATCTGGTCGTTTTTGACCATGCCGTTTTGGAGCGAGGCTGCTCCACCGATCCGCATATGGGCAACCCCGGCCAGGGCCGACTGCATATCTTTGGTCTTGACCGTAATGAGCAGGATGTCGGCCGCCTCAATCTGTGTGGCCTGGGCAAAGCTGCTGACCGGAGTCCGAAAGTCGGCCAGACCGCTAACCCGCAGGCCGTGCCGGCGCACCGCCGCCGCATGGCCCGGCCGGGCCAGCATGACGACATCGGCGCCCTTGCGGGCCAGATACCCACCAATAACCGAACCCACACCGCCCGCTCCAAGAATCACGATACGCATAGGCTGTCCCCCTGTCGGCCGGGATTATTCCGTGTCCCGCGTGGTCGTGTCAATCAAGTCGGGTCAGGTTCCAGCCGTCGGCCCGACCGGCAGCCTGACCCGGTAGACCTGGATCATATGGATCAGCCAGGCCTGGTCTGAGGGCAGGCCGGCGATCTGGTGTGGGCTCAGCTTGCGACCCACGGCCCGACTGACCGCCTCGGCCTCGGCTGCGGTACGCAGGACTAGAAGCGTGTCATAGCGGCCAAACGTCGCCGCTGCGGCCGAGTCCAGAAACGACACCACGGTCGCCCCGGCCCTGAGGACAAAGGCCAGGCTGCGCTCCCAGCTGTCTCCGGCGTTGAGGCCGTCGATCAGGATGAGGGGAGGGGGAGGGGCGGTCTGCAAGCCTCGGGCGACTACATCCAGGACGAGACGTGGAACCTCTTGGGGCAGTCGGGTGGCAGACGCCAGGGGGATATAGCGGGCCTTGTCCCGCATCAGCAGGCGGAACTGGATTTCGGTGGTCGGGTGTCGCCGGGCATCGACACACACCACCGGGCCGTGGCGCTGGACCTGTTGGCAGGCCAGGGCCAGGCACAACTGTGTTTTGTCCTGGTCCGTCCCGCCCAACACACCAACCCGTCCGAGCAGGGCGGGCAGCTGGGCGGGCTGATCGGGGTGACGGTCTTGGCCGGCCATGATGATGAGAGCATAGCCCGGGTGGCGCCAAACGGCCAGCGACCGGCCTTGTCGGTCCGCCCAAAGTCCTTTAATGAACAGCCATGGCAGATGCGTCCAAACGCGGCTCTCGGCTGGTGCTGCCTTTTGTGGTTGTGGCAAGCGTTGCGGTGATTTTTGCCTGGCACTCGCGGCCGGTCCCCAGGCAGGGCTGGCGCACCATACTGGAGGAACCCGGCGTTTCGGCCGCCCGCCGCGGCATGGAGCTGTCCCGTCATGGCCGTCAGCTGTTGTCCCCGCTCGAACGCCAGGAAATGGACAGTCTGTACGCCGAGGCGTTGCAGAACCTGCCCGAACACGAGCGCCAGGTCTTTGCCGCTCTGTCCCAAAGCGGGACTGAGGCGAGTGCGCGCGATCTGGAACACAGCGCCACGCTTATCCAGAAATCGGTCCATTCGCTGTCGCCTGAAAAACAAGACCGGCTGTTTGGGCTGATCGAAAAGGCCGTCCGGTTGCAGTATGAGAAGGAACAGGGGGAGCGGTGACCGGGACGTGGCTGGGGGCTGAGGGGAGCAAGCAACGGCCAGGACTCAACTCGGCTCCGGCCCATCAGGGCCGACTGGGTCGCTGGGCGGCGGGTCTGGGGCTGTGCCTGCTGGTGCTGTTCCCGACCCCGGGGCTGGGCGCCGGTGCGGACGCGACAACCCTGTATGGAGTGCAAGGCTTTCGGCTTGAGATCGGCTCGGTGAGTCGAACGGCTCGCGCCCTGGGCATGGACCGCGTCCGGCTCCGTGGTGTCGCCGACAGGCGGCTGCGTCGGGCCGCACTCCAGGTCGGAGATTTTCCGACCGTGCTGTTTGTGTCCCTGCACAGCGTTGAGCACCCGAGCAGTGTCCTGGCCTATTGTCTGGACGTGGAAGTCCGCCAGATTGTCCGCCTGAGCCGGACCGAGCAGGTGACGATGCTGGCGCCAACCTGGGCTGAGGGCAAACTGACCCTGACCTTGCGCAACAGTTTTGTCCACAGCGTTGAAGACGCCCTGGGCGTATTGCTGGACGATCTGGTTCGCGATTACCGCTTGGTGAATGCTGAGGCGCCGCCCGAATGAACCGACTCGGGCTGGGCCTCGACCACGATGCCTTCCTGAAAGCAACGCGCCAAGCCCTGGCGGACCGACTCGGGCGGACAGCCGCGTCCGTCCGGATGGTTCAGGTAGGCGGGGATGACCTCGGCGATGGCGGATCGCTGGGACACGATTCTGAGCAGGGTCGGCAGGCACAGCCGCTCCAGAAAGCGGATGCCGTCGGGATAGCGGGGGGCGATAACCGTGTCCCGCAGGCTGATATAGGCTCCCTCAATGGTCGGTCGCTGCTGGATGGACACACCGGGTGCCCATTTGAGGTGCGACAGGGTGCGGGAGGTCGAGACCCGGACAGTGAACGGGGCGGGCGGGATTGCCTGAGAGGGCGCTACGCCGGCCCGGGCACGCCAGAAGGGCGAGTCGGGCCAGCGCTGTTCCTGCCGATAATAGTCGAGCGACTGCTGGTAGTGCGAGGCATAGGTCTGGAGCTGGCGCTGGTCGTAGAAGCTGAGGGCGTGGGTTCGCATGGCCGGCCGTCGCAGCAGGGTGTTGACCACAACCGCGCCGGTCAGGGCCGAGGCCATGGCTTTGTGGACACCTT
>JAAXHF010000384.1 GCA_012271025.1 Deltaproteobacteria bacterium
CGGGCCAAGGGGCTGCCCGAGGAGAGTGTGATCTACCGTCACGCCCTGCGTAACGCCCTGCTGCCGTTTGTGACCATGTTCGGCTTTTTGTTGCCGGGCCTGATCGGTGGTTCGGTGATCTTTGAACAGATCTTTGCCTGGCCGGGGCTCGGGCGGCTGGGCTATGAGGCGATTCTCGCCCGGGATTTTCCCGTTATCCTGACAATTAACTTTATTGCCGCCACGCTGACACTGGCCGGCACCCTCGTCTCGGACATCCTCTACGCCGTGGTTGATCCACGTATTCGGTTGCAATAAGCATGGCTGAACTGACCCATCGCGTCACGTTTGAAGGGGGGGCGGAGCTTCCAAAATCGGAAACCCCGCTGCAGGAGGCCTGGCGCATCTTTCAGAAAGATCGGCTCGCCCTCAGCGGTCTGGTCGTGCTTGTCCTGCTGGTCGCGATGGCCGCCGCCGGGAAAGTGTTGACCGAGTGGGTGGTTGTTTTCGACCCGGCCACCGTTCGCTTGCCGGATAAATTCCTGCCGCCCTTTTCCTCTGTCTCCCAGGCGCTCATCCCGGCTGCCCACCACCCGCTCGGCGGGGTCTATCTGCTCGGGACGGATGAACTGGGCCGGGATGTGTTTGCGCGTATGTTGCAGGGCTCGTTTGTGTCCTTATCGATCGGCTTTATTGCGGTCGGCATCTCGGTCACGATCGGCATTATTCTCGGCGGCCTGTCCGGTTTCTACGGAAACGTCAAGCTCGGCCTGATCTCGGTCGATACGCTTATCATGCGTTTTACCGACATCATGCTGTGCTTTCCGACGTTTTTTCTGATTCTGACCGTCGTGGCTCTCCTCCCGCCAAGCATTTACAACATCATGATCGTGATTGGTCTGACCAGTTGGATGGCGACGGCGCGTTTTGTGCGGGCCGAGTTTCTCGCCCTGCGGGAACAGGACTTTGTGGTGGCCGCCCAGGCCCTGGGCTTACCCGAGAGCCGGATCATCTTTCGGCATATGGTCCCGAACGCTATCGCCCCGGTGCTGGTCTCGGCCACTATCGGCGTGGCCGGCGCCATTCTGACCGAGTCGGGTCTCAGCTTTCTCGGGTTCGGGGTGCAGCCGCCGTACGCGACCTGGGGCAATATCCTGGCCAGCGGCCGCGGGTTTAT
>JAAXHF010000154.1 GCA_012271025.1 Deltaproteobacteria bacterium
TGCATACCCCGGCGATCCGGCTGTTGTTGATTCTGGTCAGCATGATCAGCCTGCTCAGCACCCCGTACACCGTGCTGATGCCGATCTTTGCTGGCGATATTTTAGACAGTGGGCCAAACGGCATGGGTCTGCTGATGGGTTCGGCTGGTGCAGGAGCCGTGGTGGGCGCCCTGCTGATGGCCCGTCACCAGGGCACGGAACAACTCGGTCGGGTCATGGCCTTTGCCTTTATTCGGTTTGGCCTTGGCCTCATCCTGTTCTCCCTGTCCCACAACTTCTGGCTGTCCATTCTTGTCCTGCCGCTTGTCGGCTCCGGAATCATGGTTCCCATGGCCGCCACCAACACCCTGCTCCAGACCTTATCGCCGGACCATCTGCGCGGTCGGATCATGAGCCTGTTCTTCATCATGTTTATGGGTGCGCCACCCCTGAGCAGTCTATTGGCGGGTTTTCTCGCCCCCCTCATCGGTGCCCCGCTGACGGTCGGCGGCACGGGTGCTCTGTGTCTGATCGTGGCGGCCTATGTCTTCCTGAAGCTGCACGTGCTGCGGGAAGCGCAGCGTTCCTAAACTCAAGGCCGACTCTTTTTTAGCTTAGCTGACGGCATCGGCCTTTTCCTGCCGCATGACCGGTATGGCTTTCCGTGCAGCAGCCGGCGATGGAGACGCCCCGCTGCTGTTCACGATATAAATGCCGACACACACGCCGGCCACGCCGAGCAACTGGATCACCCCCATATGTTCACTCAGCAACAGCCAACCGAAGAGCACGGCAAATACCGGGGTGAGAAACGTCAGTGAGGCCACACGCGTGGGCGAATGGCGCTGAATCAGCCAGGCGTAGGCCACAAACCCGAAGGCCGCGGAAATCGCACTCAAATAAACGATGGACACGATGACGCGCGTCGAGAGGAGAAACGGCTGGCCCGCTTCAAACATCCAGGAGAACAGGGTCAGGATGGGCCAGGTGATCCAGGTCTGCCAACACACCAGCGCAACGGGATGAACCCGTCCGGCGACGCGCTTAGTGATAATGCCGGAGATACCAATCGTCAGGGCCGAACTGAGGACAATGGCGTCGCCTATAAGCGCATCGCTCAGGCCACCGCCGAACTGTGACGAGAAGAGGACGACGATGCCGCTAAAGGCCACCGCCAGGCCGCAGACCTTGCGGGCCGTCAG
>JAAXHF010000127.1 GCA_012271025.1 Deltaproteobacteria bacterium
GACGACCGCTATGAGCGCGCCGACGAATACATGCAGGCGTGCTATGGCCTGTGGAACAGCTGGGAGGCGGATGCCGTACAGATGGACATGGACCGCAAGGTCTTTGCCGATCCGTCCAAGGTCCACCGGGTTGACTTTCAGGGTCGGTGGTATCAGACCCGGGGACCGTTCACCGTCATGCCCTCGACCCGTCGGCGTCCGTTTCTGTTTCAGGCCGGCCAGTCGGACCGGGGGCGGGCTTTTGCCGCTCGGCACGCCGAGGGCATCTTCAGCGCCGCGCGCGGCGTCAAGCAGATGCGCGCCTTCTGTGAGGACATTGCCGGCCGGGCGGAACGCCTGGGGCGCAATCCCGACACCATTCCGATCATGTGGGCCGGCCAGCCGCTGGTAGCCGGGAGTGAGGCCGAGGCGCGCGAACGCTACGCCGCCATCCGCGCCCGGATTCCGCTCGAAGCGTCCCTGGCCCAGATGTCCATGCACTTCAATCTCGACCTGTCCCGGTTTGACCTCGATGTGCCGGTTCAGGACCTCGACGTGTCGGGCACCAGAGGCTTGTTCGAGATGTACCAGAAGTACGACGCGAAAATCACCCTACGTGATATCGCCAAAACCTATCTGGCCGGTAGCGACAGCAATCCCCTGGTCGGCACCCCGGCCCAGGTGGCCGACGCCATGCAACACTTCCTCGAAGACGGCGGGGGCAACGGCTTTCAGATCACGCCTCCGTTTTATGCGCCCGACTATTACGCAGAGCTGGTGGACCTCCTGGTCCCGGAACTCCAGAGACGCGGGGTGTATCGGAACGACTACACGGGCACGACCCTGCGCGAGCATGTGGGCGGGTAGGGGCAGGGCCGCCACCGCGTATCAGCCGAGTTCCCGCTCGGCCAGGGCAATAGCCTCGAACTCCTCTTCAGGCGCGTTGGCCACCAGATGATGGCGGCTGTACAGGAAGAAATAGGCGACCATAATCAGGTAGAAGACCGCGCTCCAGATGGCCGCCTCCAGGCTGGCCAGGAAGGTCGAGACGAAGGCGATGATGGCCAGCACGAACGCGACGCCGGAGGTCAGGCTGCCGCCGGGGGTACGGTAGGGGCGTTCCAGGTCCGGCTCCAGCCTGCGCAACACGACGTGAGACAGGGTCATCAGGGCGTACGAGATGGTCGCCCCGAAAACGGCCATGGTCAGCATCAGGTCGCCCTCGCCGGTCAGCGACAACACGAAACCGATTGCGCCGGGCACGACCAGGGCCAGGACGGGCACCTTGCGGCGGTTGGTTACCGACAAGACGCGCGGCAGGTAGCCGGCCCTGGACAGGGCGAAGACCTGTCGGGAGTAGGCATAAATGATGGAGAAGAAGCTGGCGATCAGCCCGCTCAGGCCGACCCAGTTGACGAAGGCGGCCGCCGTCGAGTCTGCGCCGTACACCGCCTGGAGCGCACCCACTAAGGGGGCGCCGTGGTCGCTCATGAAAGCGGCGCCTGCGCCGCCCGGGGCCAGCGCCAGCACCAGGCCGCCGAATACCAGCAGGACCAGCATGGCGGTGATGATGCCCCGGGGCATGTCCCGAGCGGGATCGCCGGCTTCCTCCGCAGCCAGCGGCACACCCTCCACGGCCAGAAACAGCCAGATGGCAAACGGAACCGCAGCCCACACGCCGATGTAGCCCTCGGGCAGGAAGGCGCTGGCGCCGACGGCGTTCGCGTTGACGGCAATGTCAAACAGCTTGGCGGTACTGAAATGGGGCAGCATGCCGACCACGAAAACACCGATGGCCAGCACCGCCAGCAGGGTGATGACGAACATGGTTTTCAGCGCTTCGCCGGCGCCCCACAGGTGGATGCCGACAAAGAGCAGGTAGCTGGCCAGGTACACCACCCAGCCGTCGATGCCGACCAGCGAGTGCACATAACCGCCGATGAATATGGCGATGGCGGCCGGCGCCAGGGCGTACTCCAGCAGGATGGCTGTGCCGGTTAGATAGCCGCCCCAGGGACCCAGCACCCGGCGGGCGAAACTGTAGCCACCCCCGGCGGTGGGCAGGCAGGCCGAGAGTTCGGCCAAGCTCAGCACCAGGCACAAATACATGCCGCCCATGACCAGGGTCGCAATCAGCATGCCGCCAAAGCCGCCTTGGGCCAGGCCCAGGTTCCAGCCCGCGTAGTCCCCGGAAATCACGTAGGACACGCCCAGGCCGGCCAGCAGTACCCAGCCGACCGCACCCCTCTTGAGCTGGCGGGCGGCCAGATACTCGCCGGAGACTGACTCGTACTCCACGCTGCGGCCAGGGGGGGACGAGTCCATGCTGCCTCTTAAGATCGGTCTCGGGAGTTACACACAGCCGGGCAGCGTCGCCCGGCCGGGGGCCTGCTGGCGGCACTGCGTCGCCGCCAGGCGTTGGATGAGGCTATCCAGGCTGGCCTCGCCGGCTGCGGCGGCCGGAGCCGGGGCAGAGGGAGGAGTCGTCCCGGTCTGGACCGGAAGATTGGCGCTGGCCAGTGTGGGTGACGGGCGGCTGCCGATGAAGCCGACGACCTGAATGCCAAAGGTGCAGCCCGGCACGGCCCGCTGGAGCGGGCTCAGGTCGTGACAGCGGTCTGCCGACAGACGGCTGATCAGCGTACCCAGCACGCTGTCGGCCCTGCGCTCAGAGATTGTGGCGTAGGTGTCCGAGATGCGGGCATGGCGCACCGGAGCGGTCCGGCGGCTGGCCGTCGGAACCGCTGGCGGGGAGCCGAACAGGCGGGTCACTTGCATGCCAAAGACCGACATGTCCAGCAGGTAACGACCGGGGGCGACAGGATTCTCGGCCCGCGACGCGTGGCGATTCTCGGTATGCGCCAGACCGCCACCGAGATCGACCTGCCAATTGCCGCGCTCAAAAGCCAGACCGAGCGAAAACTGATAGTTGGTCGCATCGGCCAGGGTCGGGACCAGGGAAGCGTCCTTGATGGCCCACGGCTCGTACGAGAATCCGGCCCGGAATTTGATCCCCGGCAGAATTTCATACTGGAGCCCGGAACCGATCCGCCAGCGGTCTTTAGCGTCGCCGATCCCGGGAGAATCCAGAAACGGACGTTTCTCAAAACGCAGGCGGCTGCCTTCAAACATCGAGTACTGGGTCCACATGCCCTGAGCAGCAATCGTCAGACGCTCGGTCAGGCGGTAGGCAAAGCCCAGTCTCATACGCTGGGGAATGTTGAACCCCACCTTGGCATCATCGCCGGCCCCGGCGATGCGGGCGTTGCCGAACATCCAGATATGGCCCGGCGTCTTATAGGACAGACCCAGATACAGCTTCTCAGTCGGCTGGTAGAGCAGGCCGAGCGTGCCAAAAACTCCCGGTCCGCGGGCGTCGATATCCAACCGGCCGACCGGGCTGGGGGTCTTGAGTTTCAGCCGGCCATAGGTCGGGTTGAGGGACACGCCCAGGTGCAGATTCGGACTCACCGAGTAGCTGATTGACGGGGCCAGGGAAACGGACACCAGTTCGGTGAAGAAATTATTGGGCACGCCGTGGGCCGGGTCGGACCGGTGGTTGAACATGAAGCCCAGCGAGCCATACGCGCCAATGCCGAATCGAAACGCCCCGAAGCCGTCCGTCACATAGCCGAAGTTGGGCGCCACCGGGAGTTCTCGGCTGGTGCTGTGGTAGCCCAGATCATTCTCGTAGGTGGGATGAAAGCGGATGGCCAGCACGCCGCTCGAGAAGGAGGGGGGCAGGACGCTGAGTTGGGCCGGGTTGCTGTACACGGCCGTGCCGGCGTTGAGCGGCAGGGCGACCGTAGCGCCGCCCAGACTTCCGTCGGTCGGTCCGCTGGACGGGGTGGCGAGCTGGCTGGCCGGAGCGGGACGGGCGGAGAGCAGCAGGCTTATCAGCCCGCCCGCGATCAGCCCGAGCAGCGCCGTGCGAAGGGAAGGGGAGGGAGAATTGACCACCCAACAACATCGCTTCCAACAACGCATCCATCACCTCCATGCCTGAGAAGCGGCCACCCTATGCCAGACCGGGCGCGGATTCAATATAGCTGGACCTGTGTCGCAATTCCTGCCATGACAGAGGGCGAGGAGGGTACACCGATGCTGCAAGTTTTTTCCATGCCGTGCGGGTTTCTCGAACTCGATAGCAAGCTGTTTTTCCCCGATCAGGAAACCGGCTCGCCCCTGGTCGTGCCGGTGCCGTGTTATCTGATCACCCATCCCCAGGGTAACGTCCTGTTCGACACCGGCGTACACTGCGCGGTGATGGACGATCCGGTCGGACGGCTGGGGCCGGAGGTGTCGAACCTGATCGTCTCAAAGACCAAACCGGGCGAGGAGATCGTCGCCCAGCTGTCCAAATTCGAGCTCACCCCCGACGACATCAGTCATGTCGTCAACTCCCACTTTCACTTTGACCACGCCGGCGGCAACGAGTTCTTTCCGACCTCAACCTTCCTGGTCCAGAAGAACGAGCTGGACGCCACCAAGGACCCCGAGCTGCGAGCCAAAGCCCTGCTCGACCCCCAGGACTATGACCATCCGCTCAACTACCGGGCCGTGGACGGCGAGCAGGATATTTTTGGTGACGGCAGCCTGGTGATTATCCCCACCCACGGCCATACCCCCGGCCACCAGTCGCTACGGGTCAGGGTCAGCAAGGGTACGGAAATCGTGCTGACCGGGGATGCGTGCTACACCCGGGGCAATATGGATCAAGACCTCCTGCCGTCGGTGGCGGTGGACGAGTCAGAGATGTACCAGTCCCTGGGTCGGCTGCGTGCGCTGCGTGACAAGGAGGGCGCGACCATTATCTATGGCCACGACCCCGACCAGTGGAAGGAGATTCCCCACGCGCCCGAGCCGTTGGCTTAGAGTGGTCAGTGTCGGCATCCGTCATTCCCGCGCACGCGGGAATCTCGTCGCCCTGCCGTCCGGCGGGGCACGTCCGGTCGGTTATCACGTTTCCCTTTTGCCTCAGCGCGTCTCGCCCCAGGTGTTCCAGTAGGTCAGCTCGCGGCCCGGCCGGCGCGGCGCCGGCTTGAAATCCGTGCCCGTAAAATAGGCGATCGGCAGCAGCACGGTCTGGGTCACCGAGTCGGGAATCCCCAGCAGCTGGGCGACTTCCTGCTCGTGGACGAGGTGAAGGGTGGTCCAGGCCGAGCCCAGTCCCCGGGCGCGCAGGGCCAGCATCAAGGACCAGGCCGAGGGCAGGACTGAGCCGTACAGCCCGGCCTGGGCGGCCGGGCTGGGGTCGGTGGGCCGGCCCTCAATACAGGCGATCAGCAGAACCGGGACCTCGTGCATATGATCTGACAGGTGCCAGGCCGAGGTGGCGATGCGCCCGCCGGGGGTGGACGCCGCATCGCTGGGACGCGGCCCGGCGTAGCGCTCAAAGCTCTGGCGATACAGATCGGCAACCGCCTTTTTCTTGGCCGGATCGGTGACGACCATGAAGCGCCAGTTCTGCAGGTTACTGCCGGTCGGGGCTTGCAGGGCGATTTCGATGACCTCCTCAATGACCTGGGGTTCGACCGGCCGGCTGAGGTCGAGCCGTCGGCGGACACTGCGGGTGGTGGTCAAGACGTGATCGACCGCGCCCAGGTTTGCGACCGCCGGGCTTGGCGGAGCAGACTCCTGGCCGGAGGCGGGCAGGGCAGGAAGGCTGAAGGCGAGCAGCCCCAGGGCCAGGGCAAACAAGGTAAACCGGGTCAGGCGTCGTGTGGTGCTGTTCGTTTTCCGTGCGCGGTCTGGTGCAAAACCCATGTGCTCTCTCCTTTTCTCAGACCTGTGAGGGCGCTCATCTTAGCAGGCCGGGAGGTGAAAGAAAGAAGACCGCAGGCCGGTGTGCTGAGTTGACAAGGCAGAAGCTGAGTAATACGTGAGAGACAACCCACAGTCCGATACCACAAAGGAGGTTTGGTATGGCCAGCGAACAGTTGCAACAGGTTTTGGGCATGTTCAAAGAGATGGGCGAGAAGATGGCCACGGCAAAAGACATGGACGAGATGCGGGCGATGATGATCGAGGC
>JAAXHF010000426.1 GCA_012271025.1 Deltaproteobacteria bacterium
AAAAGGGGGATTGAGGGGGATTTCCCGGCGCGCTTTCCCTACTACCGCCTGGAGGAAACCACCCTGTGGCCTGGCCGGTTCGCTACAATATCGTCGGGATTCTGACCCTGGGCACCATGATCAATTTTATTGATCGGGTCAATATCTCGGTGGCCGCGCCGGAAATCATGCGCCAGACCAACTGGGACGAAGCCCAGTTCGGCCTCGTCTTCTCCGCCTTCCTGGTCGGCTACGCCCTGTTGCAGTATCCCGGCGGGGTGATTGCCGACCGCTGGAGCGCCCGCAAGATGCTGGGGCTGTCGTGCATCGGCTTCTCGCTGTTCACCGCCCTGACGCCGCTCGGCCAGCACGCCTTTGTCCTGCTGCTGCTGCTGCGCTTCCTGGTCGGGGGCTGCGAGTCGGTCAGCCTGCCCTCGCTGGCCTCGCTCAACGCGCGCTGGATTCCCCGCCGCGAGTTTGGCCGCGCCCAGACCCTGAGCATTTCCGGGGCCTCGCTGGGCCAGATGGTCGCCTATCCCTCGACCGCCTGGATTATTCAGCATTTTTCGTGGCAGGCAGTCTTTTATTTCAACGCCGCTCTGGGCTTTGTGTGGGTTACGCTGTGGCTGTGGTACTCCACCGACACGCCGCGTGAGCATCCGGCCATGGACGCCCAGGAGCTGGACCACATCGAGAGCCAGCTCGCTCCCCGCACTGAGCATGTGGCGGTGCCGTTCTGGCGTATTCTGCAATCACCATCCGTGATATCGCTGTGTTGCAGCTATATGCTGTTTGGCTTTATCGCCTGGATTTTTATCCTGTGGTTTCCCACCTACCTGGTCCAGGCCCGGGGTTTGAGCCTGATGCAGATGGGGCTGGTCGGCACCCTGCCGATGGGGGCCAGCTTTGTGGGCATCGTGCTCGGTGGGGTCATCTCGGACTCTCTGCTCAGCCGCGGCTTTGACGCCCGGTTTGCCCGGGCCCGTTTTCCCGGCCTGGCCATCGGCGTATCCCTGCCCTTCCTGCTCGGCGCCATCAGCGTGGCCTCCAACACCGCGTCGGTGGTTCTGTTCGTCGTCTTCTACTTCCTGCTGTCGCTGGCCGTGGCGGGCTATTGGGCCATGCCGCTGGAGCTGAACCCCCGGCTGGTCGGGGCGATTTCCGGGGTGATGAATACCAGCGGCAATCTGGCCGGCATCTTTGGCCCCCTCACGGCCGGAGCGATAGTGGCCAGCACCGGCAGCTGGACCCTGCCGTTCTACCTGGTGGCCGCCCTCGGTGTGGTGTGCAGCCTGCTGTTCATGTTTTTCGTAACCACCGAGCCGATTGAGATTCCCGGTCTGGCCGGGGAGGCTGGCCAGGAGGCGGCCGACTGAACGGCGCTGTCTCGCCCGCCTGGAAGGTTCCCCTCGAAGGGGAGCCGTCAGGAGTGTTTATCGAGGAACGCAAACGCGAGACGCACCGCACGGTTCTGGTCGGGGCGGTAGTGCTTGATCAGGTCTGGCGCGAGGTCTGGGACCGGCGGCGGCTCAAGCCGTGCGTCGTAGCAGTTCGGCCAGCACGTCGCCCTGGCGTTCGAGCGCCTTGCTCATCATGTCAATTTCCCGATTCCGCCGCTTGCCGGCCGCCTGCATCTGGAACAAGCCGACCACAATACACCCCAGGCCGACCACGCTGGCGAGCGCCTGGATGACCTCGACCCAGCGCGTGCTGTTCGCGGCCTCTAACGCGGCGACTGCCCTCCGCGCCAATTCGATAAGTTCAGCGTCCACCCTGTCCCTTCTACGTAGGGGCGGGTTTGAAACCCGCCCCAAACGCCCTAGCGCCGGTCGTACAGCGGGTGGCCTTTGCGGCCGAGGTGGACCTTGGCCACGTGGTCGGCTTCGAGGTGGGCGATATACAGGTCGTCAAAGTTCGGGCCGCCAAAGGCGCAGTTGGTCGGCCCCTTGGTCTTGGCGCCGTCCGGGTCGTCGATCAGGGTCGAGACCCTGCCGTCGGGAGCGACGACCACCAGCCGGTTGATCATCGGCAGGGTGGTAACCATATAGCCCTCGGTGTCAAAGGCCATGCCGTCGGGCAGCCCGCCCAGGTTGTCGCCATACACCTCGGGCTGGCCGTGGCTGCCGTCTTTGCGCATGGCCACCCGGACGCAGTTGTGGTGGCTGGACTGCAACACATACACCGCCTCTTCGTTGGGATCGATGGCTGTGCCGTTGGCAAAATAAATGCCGGTGGCGGCCACCTCGCCGCTGCCGTCCGGCCGCAGGCGGACGAGGCTGCCCTTGGGCGACGGGTTTTCCAGCTCGGCCATCAGCTTGTCAAAATCGCCCACCCCGATGTCGCTGGAGTTTGAGACGTACAGATTCCCCTCGGCGTCAAAGACCGGGAAGTTCGGCAGGGTCAGTTTTATGCTACCGACCTGATCGGCAAACAGGCTGACCGCGCCGTCCGGGCTGACCTTGAGGACCGCAGCCTTGCCGGGGTCGCACACAAACAGGTTGCCGTCGCGATCCAGAGCCATGCCCGCCGGCCGGCCGCCGGTGTTGGCCAGCTCGGTCACCGTGCCGTCCGGGGCCAGCTTGCGAATGATGCCGTCCGCCCCGCCGCCGTAGACGTTGCCGTCGCGGTCAACGCTCACGCCTTCCGGGCCGTTGAAGCCGGTGGCTGCGGTAGTGACCTGATCCAGACTGAGTTGTTGGTAGGCCATGCTCGTCCTCCTTTTTTCAGCGCTTGCCTAGCGGCCCATCTTGAGCCGGTCTTCCTGAGCCCAACCCTCTTTCAGCGGCACGGTGAAGTACGGGGTGAGGTGCATTTTCTTGAACTTCCACTGGCCGTTCTCCTTAGCGTACTCGTCGTCGTAGCGGGCGGCCACCACGTATGCCTCGCCCTTGGAGATGGTCTTGGCTTCGAGGTAGCTGTAGCCGGTGCCGCCATCGCCCTCAAGCTCGACCGCGTGGTTATGGACGAACTGCTTGACAAACGACAGCAGCTGGGACACGCCGCCGAAAAACCTGGTCAGCTCCTCCCGGCCCCGAGCCTTGCCCAGATAGCCGAAATCCAGGTCGCCGTCTTCGGTGAACAGGTCCGGGATTGCGGCCAGCTGCCCTTCGTTGACGCACTCGTGATAGCGGTAGCGCAGCGCCCGGACCGCCTCGCGGTCCTGCAAAGCCTGCACCTGGGCTTCCAGCGCCTGGATACGGGCTTCGAGATCTTGTGCCATGGCTCTTTCCTCCTTTGTCGCGGACGAATATGGACTGTCCTTCGTCTAGCATTCTCAGGGGAGAAAAAGAAAGAGCTACCGGCTCATCTCGACCGGACCGGCTCCCAGCGGCGCTGGTGCCGGCAAATCCTCCCCGATCCGCTTTTGGCAAAGGGGAAGCGCGGAGCGCGGAGGGATTTCGTGGGGCGGGGTGGGCGGGCCGGCGACCAGGGCAGGAATCGTACAGGGGTCCGTC
>JAAXHF010000039.1 GCA_012271025.1 Deltaproteobacteria bacterium
CAGCCTAACGTAAACCGCTCTAACACTCCCGCTCACAAGAGGACGGACTTGTTCTTGTGGCCCGACCACTTCGGCAGATCGTCGGGCATATCCATGACCCGCGTCCCATAGAAAATATGACATGTGGGTTTGAAGCTCGGTGGCACCTGGGGCGGGCGCCCGAAATCAAACAGGGAGGGAAACGCCAGCCACATTCTGCGGCCCTCGTCCGCAATCAGCGTTCCGCACACGGCACAGCTGACTTTGCAGGGCAGAATGCGCTCATACTGCCGCAGCTCGCTATTGTAGAAGCGAAGCCGGGCGATGCCGTGCGTGATGCGCACGTGGCGTTTGTGAAAAATGGCAGCCCACTGCATTGGCGCGCCGTGCAGTGTCTGGCAGACCACGCAGTGACAGATTTTGGCGTCAACCGGGTCGGCGCTCACTTCGTATCGGACGGCCCGACAGTGACACCTGGCACGGTATTTTGCCGTAAAAGTCGTATCCTCAAGCGACGCAAATTCTTTTTGCATAAGGACGCCGCCCTACTCCTCGGTAAGGGGGAGGTTCAGGCTGGCCTCGGCCAGGCATGCGAGCGAGCCCAGCTGATTGGTGCCGCGCACGGTGCAGCCGACCTGCTGGTGATTGCCTCTGGTGTGGGCCGCCGTCACCTCGCCCCGCAGGGTCACCACCTGCCCGGCCCGAAACGGCTCGATGGCACGCATGAGCAAGCGGCCGCCGGAGTAAAACGCGGACAGCGGAAACGACAGGCTGAGCATCTGCTCCACGTAGGACAGGGTGGCCGGCCCGGCGTTGACGGCCCCACCAAAAATGTTTTGGCGCGCAAACGCCTCATCCGTATGGATATTGCTCGTCATGAGCCGCCCCGCCAGCTGCACAGCGTTATAGCCCAGAATCGTGTCCCGGCTCTCCGTGACCTGGAGCGCCGGCAGCCGGGTGCCCACTGCGGCCTGCCCGGCCGTCAGCACCCGGTGCGTTTCGGCCACAGGCTGCCCGGGCTTGACCGGCGTCTCCCCGGTCTCGGTTCCCTCCGAGGCGGGGACGGTCTTCTGTCCTTGAGCGTAGGCGAAGATGCAGGTGTAATCGTAGTCGGCGACCATGATCCCGTGTTGGTTCAGCGCTTCCACGCGAAAGGTCACAAACTTGCTGCCGCGTCGTTCATACTTGTCCAGGACTCGACGGATGGCGGTAATGCAATCGCCGACCACGACCGGCGCGTGCCACCGAATGTCGCACTTGGCAAACGGCGTCTGGCGGCGTGCGGTCCTGGAGTCTTCGAGCGCCACGAAACCGTTGTTTTCCGCCAGATCGTAGCGCAGCAGCGGCGCGTAGGCCAGCACCATGCTGGGCATGGCCAGGACTTTGGCCGGGTGTGTCGAATCGTTTGGCCGATCCAGTTCCAACCCACGGACATGTTGGGTGGCCCGGGCGTACTCGCGCAGCGTGTCCAGGGTGAGGGTGACCGTCGTCTCGGTTCCGGTCTGGCCGATGGCCACCGCGTCATAGTCCCACAGCTTCTCGGGCTCGTTTGGCATGCGCACCTCCCTGCTCGTCCGTTCAGCGCTCCAGCCTACTCGAGACGGCTCCGGGGTGCAATTTCCCGCAGCTTGCAAAGATACGACCGTGCAGAGGTATAAGGGGAGTCAAGGAAAGGAGCACAGCGATGGGCGCAATTGGAGAGAAGATTGCGGACTACACAGGGCAGGTCACGTCAGTGACGCTGACGGAGACAGGCACCGTTCTCAACGCCGAGGGAGAAGCCGGGCCGTTCGGCACCTACCTGTATACGGCAACGTTCGGCCCGGCGGTGGACCCGGCTGGGGAAACGGGCCCATTGACGGGCCGGGTCCAGGATTTCCGCCCGGATGGCAGCGTGGTGCCCCAGGTCGTCACCGGGGTGTGGCGCAAGAGGGGGCACCGCCAGTGGGAAGTGAAGGCGATCAACATGGCCGCAGACGGGAAGTGCCTTTTCTTCGTCGAAGCCTGGGATTTGGCGACGCAGTCACTCAGCGGCACGATCTACGCCTTGGACTGAGCCGCCTCACCGCCGAGACTTGAGTCCCAGAGGCGATACGGCGAGGCGTGCGCTATGAGGACGTAGAGCCCCGCATGGGAGAGCGGAAACTGGACGGAGGGTCGCCGCTGGTGCGGCAACGCCAGGGAAACGAACGGAGCGACGGATGGTGTATCACTTTGCAATTCTCTTTTCTCGGTAGGGGCGACGCATGCGTCGCCCCTACTCCTGGCGCAGAAATCCCCCTGCGCTTCGCGCTTCCTCCTTTGCCAAAGGGGGATTGAGGGGGATTTTCCGGCGTCTGGCGCGTCCTCGGCGCGGGCCGCTGGGGATGAGACAGACAAGCATTTTCAAACTGAGACACTACCGAGCGACGCTGACCGTTGACAGCGTATTCCGAGCCGGGTATCTCACGTTTACCCCACCGCGTTTTCATCTTCATAAGGATATGCTGTCTGCATCAGGTTTGCATGCAGAGCCGAAGTCTCACAAGGAGGACTGCGAGAATGAGTCAAACCGAATCCCAACCGAGCCGTGTCCCAAGCGCCGAGGAACTGGGCTTTGACCCCGGCGCCCTGCGCGAGAAGTATGCCGCCGAGCGCGCCAAGCGTCTGCGCCCGGACGCCAACAATCAATACCGGGAAATCACCGGCCAGTTCGCGCACTATAACGTCGACCCCTACGTTGAGCCGGGCTTTACCCGTCCCGCGCTGCACGAAGCTCTCGATGTAATGATTATTGGCGGCGGTTTTGGCGGCCAGTTGGCGGCCGTGCGGCTGCAAGAGGCCGGCATCACCAACTTTCGCATCATCGAGAAAGCCGGGGATTTCGGCGGCACCTGGTACTGGAACCGCTATCCCGGCGCCCAGTGTGACATCGAAGGCTATCTGTATCTGCCCCTGCTGGAGGAGACCGGCTACATCCCCAAGGAACGCTACTCCTTTGCGCCGGAAATCTTCAGCCACGCCCAACGGATCGGCAAGCAGTTTAAGCTGTACGACAAAACCTGCTTCCAGACGAAAGTCAAAGAAGCCCGCTGGGATGAGGAGGCGGGGCGCTGGACCGTCACCACGGATCGCGGCGACGAGTTCAAGACGCGCTTCGTGATCATGTCGAGCGGGCCGCTGAACAAGCCCAAGCTGCCCGGCATCCCCGGCATCGAAAACTTCAAAGGCCACACCTTCCATACCAGTCGCTGGGACTACGACTACACCGGTGGCGACACCACCGGGGGGCTACACAAACTCCACGACAAGCGGGTCGGCATTATCGGCACCGGGGCGACCGCCATCCAGTGCATCCCCCATCTGGGCGAGCACGCCCAGCAGCTGTACGTCTTTCAGCGCACGCCGTCGTCGGTCGATGAACGCAACAACACGCCCACCAACCCGGAATGGGCCAAGACGCTCAAGCCCGGCTGGCAGACGTATCGCAACCGCAACTTCACCGCCCTCCTGGACGGGGTGCAGCTTGAGGACGATCAGGTTCGCGACAAGTGGACCAGTCCGCTCAAGAAGCTCAGCGATCTGCTCGGCAGCCAGAATGACTCGGATCTGTCCGGCCGGGACAAGGCGCGCCTGGCCGAGATTGCCGACTTTCAGAAGATGAACGAGATCCGTGATCGCGTATCCACCACCGTGAGCGACCAGGAGACGGCCGAGGCGCTCAAGCCGTGGTTCGGCCAGTGGTGCAAGCGCCCGACCTTCAACGACGAGTACCTGCCGACCTTCAACCGGCCCGGCGTCAAGCTGGTCGACACCAACGGACAAGGTGTTGATCGGGTGACCGAGCACAGCGTCGTGGTGGACGGGGTCGAGTACGAGGTGGACTGTCTGATCTTCGCCACCGGCTTTGAGGTCGGGACCGCCTATACGCGGCGGGCCGAGTTCGGCATGTACGGCCGCGACGGGGTGTCGCTGGCCGACGCCTGGGCCGACGGGATGCGGACCTTCCACGGTTTCCTGAGCTGCGGGTTTCCGAACTGTTTTCACATGGGACTGACCCAGACCGGCCTGACCGCGAACTTCACCTATATGCTCGATAATCAGGCCCAGCACGTGGCCCAGCTCATCAGCCTGGTGGGTCGCCGCAACGCGCAATCCATCGAGCCGACCCCCGAAGCGGAGGCCGAGTGGGTGCAGCTGGTGACCGGACCGAACATGATGACGAACTACCAGAACGTCTGTACGCCGGGCTACTACAACGGCGAGGGGACCAACGAGGGGCAGGGCTTCCTCCAGTCCGTCTACCCCAAGGGCGCGCTGGCCTTTTATGACATGCTCGCCCGCTGGCGCGACCAGGGAGACTTCGCCGGTCTGATTGTGAAGTAGGCTCGTACGGCTCTGAGTCACACGGGAGAAGACTGATGCCAGGACGTTTAGACGGAAAAGTCGCGCTCATTTCTGGAGGCGCACGGGGACAGGGTGCGGCCGAAGGGAAACTGTTTGCCACACAAGGGGCCAAGGTCGTGCTCGGCGATGTGATTGATGCCGAAGGACAGCAGACCGCGCGCGAAATCGAAGCCGCAGGCGGTACGGCTGTCTATCTGCATCTCGATGTGACCCAAGAGGCGGATTGGCAAGGGGCCATTGACACGACAGTCCAGCGCTTCGGCAAACTCGATATCCTGGTCAATAATGCCGGCATATTGCGGGTCGAGGGGCTTGAAGACACCACGCTGGAGATCTGGAACCAGGTCTTTGCCGTCAATCAGACCGGCGTGTTCCTGGGCATGAAGTTTGCCGTGCCGGCCATGCGGGCGGCGGGTGGCGGCTCGATCATCAATATCTCGTCCGTCGCCGGTCTGGTCGGCGGAGGTGGCGCGACGGCCTACCAGGCGTCCAAAGGCGCAGTACGGATTCTCACCAAGAGTGTGGCGACCGAATACGCCAAGGAGAACATCCGGTGCAATTCCATTCATCCCGGACTGATCACCACCCTGATGGTGGCAGGGATCGATCCTGAGGGACAAAAGATGATCGAGCAGATGACGCCGCTCGGCCGGCCTGGCAGCGTGGACGAGATCGCCAACGGCGCCCTGTTTCTGGCTTCCGATGAATCGTCGTATATGACTGGCGCGGAGCTGGTGCTCGATGGCGGCATGACGGCCCAGTAGGCGCGCTCAGCGAAGCCGCCGCTCGGGCGCAGGGATCACTGCTGGAACGCTCATCCAGACGAGGACTACGATGCAAGCTCTCCTGTTGTACGGTGTACCGTTTTCGCAACCGGTACGCGCGGTCATGTGGCTGATGCTGTATAAGCGGACGCCGTTTGAAATGGTCCTGATCAACCCGGGCTCAAAAGGAGAGACCGGGAGCCGTAATCCGGCCTATCTGGCCAAAAATCCCGGCGGAACGATCCCGACGATTGAGGAGCCGGACACCGGCTTCGTGCTCAGCGAGGCGCACGCCATCATGTGCTACTTGAGCAATACGCACGGCTGGGACGACGTGTACCCCACGGATCCTCGGCTGCGGGCCAAGGTAGACTGGTATTTGCACTACCACCATCGCAATGTCCGGGACGCCTCGGTCGGCCTGGTTGCGCCAAAGATCCGCAAGGATCTGAATATCCCGGACGCCTTTCAACAGGCCGCCCGGGCGACCCTGACCAACGCCCTGCGCGCCCTGGAGTCGGGCTGGCTGGCGACATCCCGCTATCTGACCGGCGACCAGCTCAGCCTGGCCGACTTTGCCGCCTACGTGGAGATCGGCCAGCTGCAGCCGGGTTTTACCAACGTCTACGACTTTGCGCCCTTCCCCAACGTGCGACGCTGGTTGGAGGAGATGAAACGCGTTGACGGCCACGACGACGTACACGTCGTGCTGGCCGAACTGGGCGATATCAGCGGCGAGCCGCCAACGATGGAGGCGATCAGGAACGCCAACAAAAAGGCGCTCCGGGTCTTGAAGGAAAAACTGGGGGAGTTGAGAGAGTGACGCCATTCCAGGGAGGCTGGTCTCCTCTCGTCGGGCCCTCCCCCATCTCACCGCCCCGGCCCTCGAAGAAGCCAACGCCTGGATAGGCCGAGAAACAGAACGTTCATAGCCAATACAGGAGGGACGACATGCCAAGTTCTCAACAGCCAACGCCAACGAATGGAGCTGAGCCGGCTGAGCACTATGACGCGATTGTGATCGGCGCCGGAGTGTCCGGCCTGTATCAACTGTACCGCCTGCGGGAGCTTGGCCTCTCGGTGCGCTGCTACGAGGACGGCAGCGGTGTCGGCGGCACCTGGTATTGGAACCGCTACCC
>JAAXHF010000156.1 GCA_012271025.1 Deltaproteobacteria bacterium
CGATAAGAGGATTCAGGTCAACGCTGTGAATGTCAGGCCGCTCGGCCGCCAGCCGGCCCAGACCGACCAGGCTGGCGGCCAGGGCATCCATATCGAGCGCGGGCTCGCCCCGGAAGGAGTGCAGCAGGTGGCGGGTCTGGAGCGCCTCGACCATGCGACGCGCCTCGGCCGGATCGAGCGGGGCCAGGCCGAAGGCCACATCCCCGACCGCCTCGGCCAGAATCCCGCCCAGACCGATCAGCACACAGGCGCCAAACTGTGGGTCGCGCAGCAGCCCGGCAATCAGCTCCCGACGGCCGTGTACCATCTCGGCTACCAGCAGACCGACCTCGCCGTCCTCGGGCCGACGCCGCTGCCACAGCTGGGTGGCGGCCCGCCGGACCGCCTCGGTATCCGACAGCCCGAGGCGGACCAGGTCTCGCTCGGTTTTGTGGGCGATCCGGTCGCCGCACAGCTTGACCACGACCGGAAAGCCGATCCGGCCGGCCGCCTCGACCGCAGCCTGGGGGCTGTCCACCAGCGTCTCGTGCGGAACGGATACGCCATAGCCGGCCAAGAGTTGTTTGGAGCGATACTCGGACAGCGTCCGCTCGGGACGTGGGGTGCTTGTGCTCATAGCCGGTCTCTCTCCTCAGCCCTGGAAGCCCTAGAGGGTATAAGATTCGGCCCAGGCTGCCAAGACAAACCGGCCAAAAAAGCGCCGCCGGGGCGACCTCTCGGCGCCGAGCCGAGGCGGTACGCTGCGAGCCGCTTCAGGGGTTGCGCTCCGTCCAATCAGGCATTAGGCTTGACGAATCTTTTGCATAGGGGAGGAAGAGTGAACGCCTCCGTAAAGCTCATTGAACAGGTTGTCCCCTCGACTGTGAGCATCCACGTCACAGTCCCCCAGGATCACCACTCGGCCCCGCTCCTTGGCCCGGAACGGATGGGCTCGGGTGCTATTGTCGATCCAGCGGGCTACATCCTGACGGTCAACTACATCGTCATTGGGGCCAGTAAGGTCAAAGTCAGCCTGGTCGACAACAGCCAGGTCGACGGCGAAGTGGTGGCCCAGGATTTTGCCAGCGGCATCGGGCTGATCAAGATTGCCAGCAGCGGCTTCCCGGCCGCGCCCCTGCGCTCTTCCCAGGAACTGAAGCCCGGCGACGACGTGTTCATCGCCGCCGGCTCGGGCGAAGAAAACGGGCGGCGGGTCAGCGGCGGAGGACTGACCTCGGTCGCGCCGTTCGACGCCTACTGGGAATACTCGCTCGACCGGGCCCTGATCAGCAC
>JAAXHF010000094.1 GCA_012271025.1 Deltaproteobacteria bacterium
AGTGTATGGCGCGATCGCTTTCTACCTCGCCAACCGCTCTGAAATCGATACCTATCTGGCGAAGGCCGAGGTCACATTCGAGACACTCAGGCAAGCCGCCCGAGACGCCGACCCTGCCTTCTACCAAAAGCTCGCCGCCGCCTGGCCCCAAGGGCCGGCTGCCCGTCCATGAAAGTGCGTTTTCAGGCCGACGCAGACCTGAACCAGATTATCCTTCGGGCACTCACGAATCGGCTTTTCGTTCGCGGTCACGCAAGAGTTCCCGAATCCCGGCGCTTTGCTCACGTAAGCCGGCTCCAATATCGGCCAATACAGCGCCTTGCTGCTCTTGATATTTCTGCTGGAATTTTACTTGCTCGGCCCTGTCGGCGTTGCCTCTGTGCATGATCCACAGCCCGTAACCAATCAGACCGCACTGGATCAGCCCCACGATGTCGCCGAGCCGGTTGGAGGAATTCGCGGCCATGACTTGCAACGCCTCCACCGCCGCCCTTGCCAGTTCACGTGTTTCCGGGTCCATGGTCTCTTCTCCTGTTATTCCGGGATTCTAGTGGAACGATCTCTTGCGCTCAAGAGTCAGGTAGGTCGGCTTAGCCGCAGGCGTAAGCCGACGTAGGCACTACAAAAAATCCCCTCCTTGGAGGGGTGGCCCGAAGGGCCGGGGTGGGTTCCTCCTCCTGAAGATGTGAAACCGAGCCGCTATCTTCAGGCGCGATAGATTAGCCCACACCTCGTCCCGCATTTCGCCACCCGCCCCACAGCAGGGCGGCGAAGCCGGCGAGGACGGTCGCGCCGACGAAGCTCCAGGCAAAGCCCTGGGTAATCAGCAGCGGCGCAAACGACACCAGACCGACTTCCAGCGGCGCCACGAACAGATAGGCGCGGGCGAACGGGTCCAGAATCTCCGACTCGTCACGCGGATCGACCACGCGCAGCAGAGCCAGAGCGATGGCCATCACCCCGGTCACCCAGCCCCAGGTGAACAGCGCCTTTTCAAACCAGAGATCGCGAAATATACGCGGGCCGCCGACATAGAACACCGCCCAGCACAGCGCCAGACCAAAGACAAACAGCGCCAGCAGCGGCAGGGCGTGGCGGGCCACGACCTCAAGACTGACCGCGGCAATGCCGCACACGACCAGCACATCGGTGAGCGCGCCGCTCAGCCGTAGCATGACCGTGCGGTCAACCGTGTCTGCAAACCGCAGGCGAGCGGACAGGTGTTTGAGACCAAAGCCGCACACGAACGCCAGGCAGAAGCTCGGCGGTCGATACTCCCCCAGATATAGACCGCTCAAACCGGTGAGCAGGTAGCCGCCAAAAGCCGCCGCGACAACGAGTGCGACGTGGAAGATCAACGGGTCGAGGGCCAGGGGCGAGAGGGTTTCGTAGCCGAGCGGGCTGCGCCAGTTGTCGGGGACGCGACCGGTGCGCAGTTCGTCGGGCAGGTCGTCAAATCGGGCCAGGAACCGGGTCGTGCCGTTTCGGGCCGCCCACTGCACCCACAGCATACCGCCGACCACCGCACCCAGAATGCCGACGGTGGCCGAGGTCATGGCTAAGGCGCCGGCCTCAGGCCAGCTTTGCTCGCCCAGGTTGTTAAAGGCCGCGCCCAGCGCCGCGGCGGTGCCGTGCCCGCCTACAAACCCGCTGGCAAGTATGGTTCCGAAGCCGTGCGGCAAATCCGGCCAGACAAATGCCAGCACGGTCAGGCTGAACAGCACGCCCAGCCCCCATTGCAGCAGGACGATGGCGGTCGAATACGACCCGATCTCGACTGCGCGTCGCGAACCGGTCTCCTGGCTGACGGACCGGGAGGTGAACGGCAAAGCGGCAAACACCAGCGTAATCAGGACGCTGGGATATTGCGGCAGCAGGCTCGAAAACGGCAGCATATCGAGCCCGTTCGGCCCACACATCAAGCCGCCACACCCGGCGATGACACTGGTGGGAAGAAACAGCCGCTGCACCCACACAGATGTGGTCCGAATGGCAAATCCAATTAAGATCAGAACCGAGACACAGCCCAGGTCAATAAACACACTCCAGGCGTCAATGGCTGGTATGGACATTTTTTATATTGCTCCGTCATTCCGGTGAAAGCCGGAATCCAGGCCCCCATTTCCCCGCCTCTGGATACCGGATCAAGTCCGGCATGACGTGGGCGGAAGTGCTTGGCTCTCGCCTCACCACCACGTAGTATCACGGGCCGAAAG
>JAAXHF010000165.1 GCA_012271025.1 Deltaproteobacteria bacterium
ACTCCATCCCCCAGCTCACCCGACAGGTTGTGCCCAACGTCAACATCGTCCATGACCGGATTGCGGTCGAGGTCATGCGCGGCTGCGTGCGCGGCTGTCGTTTCTGTCAGGCCGGCTATATCTACCGTCCCCTGCGCGAGCGCGACCCGCGCGCCCTGCAGCAACAGATCGACACCCTGGTCGAAAACAGCGGCTATGAAGAGGTCTCGCTGCTCAGCCTCAGCACCGGCGATTACAGCTGTGTGAACCCGCTGCTGCGCGAGATCATGAATCGCTTTTCTGGCCTCAAGGTGTCGGTGTCGCTGCCGTCCACCCGGGTTGACGCCCTCTCGCCACATATCCTGGAAGAGATCCGTCGGGTGCGCAAAACCGGCTTTACCCTGGCCCCGGAAGCCGGCACCCAGCGGATGCGCGATGTCATCCAGAAAGAGTACAAAGAGGAGGAGTTGCTCGAAGCCGCCCGGGTGTTGTTCGGCCTCGGCTGGAAGAGCGTCAAGCTGTACTTCATGCTCGGCCTGCCGGGCGAAACCGAAGAAGACCTGCTCGGCATTGTCGACCTGAGCCGCAAGGTCTCGGCCGTGGGCAAACACCGCCGGCAGGTCACCGCCAGCGTCTCGACCTTTGTGCCCAAGCCGCATACCCCGTTCCAGTGGGCGGGCCAGGTCAGTCTGGAAGAAACCGAGGCGCGCCAGCAGCTGCTGCGCCGCGAACTGCGACGGGCCGGCATTCAGTTCAAGTGGCACGAGGCCCGGCTGTCATGGCTGGAAGGCGTGTTTGCGCGGGGCGACCGACGGCTGACCGGCCCCCTGATCAGCGCCTACCAGCTGGGCTGCCGGTTTGACGGCTGGACCGATCAGTTTCGGCTCGACCTGTGGCAGCAGGCCTTTGCCCAGCACGGTGTGGACCCGGACTGGTATCTGCGCCGCCGTCTTCTGGACGAAAACCTGGCCTGGGATCACCTCGACAGCGGAGTGACCAAGAAATGGCTGCAACGCGATCTGGCCAAGGCGTTCGAAGGAACGCTGACCCCGGATTGCAGCGTCGAGCGCTGCTCGTACTGTGGGGCGTGCGATTTTCAGACTGTTCGCAATGTGACCTACCATCTGAGCGGGGCAAAAGGGGCCGAACATCGCGGGCCGGACGTTGACGGCTGGGCCAGACAGGTGTTGCCGGAGCACAGCCTGTGGGGCACCCGGCAGTGGCAGGTGATGCAGGAGAAGCGGGCGAGCGAAGGGGAAAAGTCAAAAGTCAAAAGTCAAAGGGCACAGGGCAAAGCGCCCTCCCCCAGCCCCCAGGGTTCAGGGCCGGTTTCAGACTCTCCCGTTCCCAGCGGTAATGCCGAGGAATGGCTGGCCGGCGACCCCAACACCATCGCGGTCAGCCAGGGCGACCACAAGGCTGGCGTGGTGCGTATCCGGGCCGCCTACAGCCGGCTTGAGGAGGCCCGCTTTCTGGGCGCGCGGGAACTCATCACGGTGCTGACCCGGGCAGCCCGGCGGGCCAGACTGCCCGTCGCCTACAGCCAGGGCTTCCACCCCAGCCCACGGATGAGCTTCGGCCCTGCCCTACCGCTCGGGATGGAGAGCGAGGAAGAGTTTTTCGATATTGTCCTGACCGAGGCGCTTGCTCCGGACGAGTTGTCCGAACGGCTGCACGCCCAACTCCCGGCCGGCCTGGCTATTCAGCGGGCCGAAGCCATCGCCCTGAAGGCGCCGAGTATCGAAGCCAGCATACAGGCCAGCCGCTACCAGGTGACACTCGACTCGCTGCCCGCCGACAAACGGACCGCCGCGTTCTGGACCCGGTGTTTCAACCGGTTTGCCGCCGCCCCGAGCTTTCCGCTTCAGAAACGCAACCGCCGGGGCGTCAAAACCCTGGACGCCAAGCGCTGCGTCCACCAGCTCGGGCTGAGCACGTCCCACACGCTGAGCCTTGAGATCGCCGTCACTCCAAAGGGAACACTCAATCCTCAGGAATTTCTCCGCGCCCTGGCAGACTTATCCGAGGAAGAGGCAAAAATCCTGCGGGTGACAAAAATTCAGACCGTATTTCATGCCCCCGTGGAGGTGGCAGTAGACCCGACAGAAGCGGAGCGGCCGCCAGCCTCGCTCACGCCGCCGGCTTCTGCACGAAATGGATAGACGTGCCGCAGAAAATCATTATTAACTCAACCCCCTACGAGGCCAGGGTGGCCCTCCTGGAGAACGACGCCCTGGTCGAAATTCACATCGAACGAACCCAACAGCGCAATATCGCCGGCAATATCTATCTCGGCCGCGTCACCCGGGTACTGCCCGGCATGCAGGCCGCTTTTGTCGATATCGGCCTGGAAAAGGCCGGCTTTATCCACGCCTCAGACCTGTTTGGCGGGACGCTGCCGGCCGGCTACGCCGAGGATGAGGATGAGGATGAGGACGCCGCCGGGGCGGACGACGGAGAACTGGACACCGCCGCGCTGAGCGCCGCCTACCGGCAGTATGGAGCGGAAGACCCGGACGAACTCGCCGAGGCCGACACGGACGACGAACCGGACGACGCGCCTGAGGACTCGTCCGACCAGACCAGACGGAGCCCCTCGGCCAGGACCGGTTCGGGTGGGCGTGGGCGACGCCGGCGTCCCTCGGCTCCGCTGCTGCCGCTGGAAGAGAAGATCAAAAAAAATCAGGAAATCCTGGTCCAGGTCGCCAAAGAGTCGATCGGCACCAAGGGGCCGCGGCTGACCTCTCACATCTCCCTGCCCGGACGCCATCTGGTGTATACCCCGACGGCCGGCCATATCGGCGTCTCGCGCCGCATTGCCGACCCCAAAGAGCGCAAGCGTTTGCGCGAGATCGTGGCCGACATGAAGGCCGAGGGCGGCTTCATCGTCCGCACCGCGTGTGAGGGCCTGACCAAGAAAGAGATCCAGGGCGACATGCGGTTTTTGCTCCGGCTGTGGAGTGGTCTCAGCAAAAAACGCGAGACCAACTCCGCCCCCGCGCTGCTGCACGAGGACATGGACGTCACGCTGCGCATTATCCGCGATCTGCTGACCGCCGAGGTGGATCAGGTGGTGGTCGACAACGCCGACGACTACGGGCGGCTCAAAGAGTTTGCGGCGACCTTCCTGCCCCGCTCGCGGAGCCGCATCCAGCACTATGACCGGCCGGAGCCGATCTTCGATCACTACAAGGTCGAGCCCCAGGTGGCCAAAGCCCTGGAGCGTCGGGTGGAACTCAAATCGGGCGGCCACATCGTGCTCGACCAGACCGAGGCGCTGACCGCCATTGATGTCAACACCGGTCGCTTTGTGGGCAAGCGTGACCAGGAAGAGACCATGCTGCGCACCAACCTGGAGGCCAGCCAGGTTATTGTGGAACAGCTCCGCCTGCGCAATCTGGGCGGGCTGATCATCGTCGATTTCATCGACATGGAGCGGGCGGCCAACCGCAACAAGCTGACCGAAACCATGCGGGCGGCGCTGAAAAAAGACAAGACACGCAGCAATATGCGCAAGATCAGCGAGCTGGGGCTGGTCCAGATGACGCGCAAGCGGACCCGTGAGAGCCTCAAGCAGCAGCTGTGTGACCCGTGTCCGTACTGTAACGGCAACGGCGTACTGCGCTCGGTGCCAACCCTGGCCTATACGATCTTTCGCCATCTGCCCAAGGCCGCAGCCTCGCATCCGCACGCCTCGACGCTGATGATCAGAGCCCACCCCGAGGTCGTCACCTTTTTGTACGACGAAGAGAGTGCCCACCTTGAGGACCTGGAACGGCGCCTGGGCAAGCGTTTCTTTTTGCGGGCGACGCCCAGTATGCATCTCGAAGAGTACACCGTCGAAGCCGTCGGTCCCGAGCCGGCCCCGCCGTCGCCGAGCAAGGCCGGCAAGCGCGGAACACGCTCGCGTAGCCGTCGGGCTGCGGCCTCAGACAACGGCTGAGCCGGAGCACAGGGGCCGGTTGTCCTTGTGCGCCGCGCCTACCAGGCTACGGCGTAGCCTGGGCGACGCGGGTCGGCGCCGGCCGCCAAGACGCCAGTGTGGGGATCACGCTGCGTAACCACCGCCCCGATGCCGCATGCGCCAACGCGGTTTATCGTATGCCCCCGGGCAGCCAGGCTCTCGGCCACCGCGTCTGGAAAATCCGCTTCGAGGTTGAGGACACCCGGGTAGTAGACACGCGGGTAAAACGAGTTGGGCATACTCTGGGTCGAAAAGCGGGGGGCTTCCACCGCCTGTTGTGGGTTCATGCCAAAGACCAGGACGTTGAGCATCAGCTGCAGATTGGCCTGGGTCTGGTCGTCGCCGCCCGGGCAGCCGAAGGTCATGATCGGCTGCCCGTCGCGGCAGACCAGATAGTTCACCAGGGTTGTGCGGGGCCGCTTGCCGGGTTGCAGCCCGTTGGCGTGCGTGTTGTCGAGAAAGAACATCTCACTGCGGGTGCTTAGTGTGCAGCCGAGTTCCGGGACGAAAGCCGATTTACGGAACACACCGCCGCTCGGGGTGAGACAGACGATGTTGCCGTCGCGGTCAATCACCGCCAGATGGGTCGTGCCTTCGTCCGAGGCGGACGGACTGCCGGCTGTTGCCACCTGCGGCGCACGGGACGCTGGGCTTGACGCTCCGGGTGGCGCCCCACACGCGGGCAGTTCCGGGCAGGCCTGCGCACCAACGCCTGTCACGCGTTGTGCGGCATAGTCCTTGTCGAGCAGACCTTCGAGCGGCACGGCGGCGAACAGGGGATCGCCATAGTAGCGTTCGCGGTCGGCAAAGGCGAGCTTGAGCACCTCGGTGAGAGTATGCACGTAGGCTGGGGAATTGTGTCCCAGGGCGGGGAGGTCGACGTGCTCCAGCATGTTGAGCGCTTGCAGCAGAACGGCGGCCTGGGTCCAGGTCGATTGGGTATGGATGGTGCAGCCGGCAAAGGTGGTGTGGATAGGCGTTTCAAAGCGCGCCCGATATCGCGCCAGGTCACCGGGCTGCAAGAATCCGCCGACACGTTCGGAGAAGGCGACCACGCGCCGGGCGATTTCTCCCTCGTAGAACACCGTACGTGCCGCCCGCAGGCCGTCCCGACGCGAGCCCGGCGTTTTCCCCTCGGCTTCAACCAGCAAACGCAGGGTCTGGCCGAGCTGGGGCTGGACGAACAGGCTGCCCACAGCCGGCACCTGCCCGCCGGGATAGAACACCGCCGTGCCGCCAGGCGGATAGCGTTCGAATTGCGCCGGGGTCTCCGGGTCCCGGAGCATGCGGTGCATGTATTCATACATGGGAAAGCCGCGCTCGGCATACTCGATGGCTGGCGCCAGAACCTCCCCGAGCGTTTTGGTGCCGTAGTGCTCCAAGAGGAGCAGGTAGGCATCGACCACCCCTGGGACGGTGAAAGACAGGTGGGCCTGGGCGCCCGGACCGGTTGGAATCTTGTCCAGACCTCGGGCACGAAAGGCGTCTGTGGTGGCGGCGTGTGGCGCCACGCCTTGTCCGCTCAGGGCGCACAGCTCGCCGCTGGCGGCGTGGTAGAGCATGCCGACCCCTTCGGCGGCCAGGGAATAGGACGCCGTCGGCTCGATCACAGCCGCAGCCAGGCCGGCGGCTGTAGCGGCATCGAAGGCATTGCCACCGCTCAGCAACATGCGCATGGCGGCCATAGAGGTGAGGGCATGGCCACTGGACACGATACCATGGGTGCCGTGTATCACCGGCCGGCTTGTGGTGCGAGTCACGTCGGTATGTTCACGATCATGGGCTATAGCCACACGTCACCTCCTTGGCAACAGAGCCCGGAGCGGGCCTTTGCCCCGTACACTGCTGCGCCTCGATGCAGAGGCTGCCTGCCCGGCAGCGTTAGGATGAACAGAGAGAAACATACGCTGTTGTGACGATACGGTTCTGCTAAGACGGAGCGCCGGGCTTGGCAAAAAGGCGCCGGTACCACGGGACGCCGGCCGCCTTGAGGCGCGCCCGTTCCTGCTGGAGCCGCTCCCTGTCCCGTTCCTTGGCGATTTTGACCAGGTAGCGCTCACCCGTGGCCGCATGGCAGGCTTTGTATTTCTTGCCACTCCCGCACGGGCACGGCTCGTTGCGACCGACCTGCGGGACGGAACGCGGCCGGGTTTCGACCGGCTTGCGGTTTGGCAAGGCTGAAGACAGCCTGATCCCGTGACGTTTTCTGGCCATACCCCACCCTCCTGGGCCCGTCGGCCGTCTAGGCGAGCGTGACCCCGCCGTCGACAATGATATTCTGGCCGGTCACAAAATCCGAGGCCGGCGCGGCAAGAAAAATGGCCGTCCCGAGCAGATCCTGCGGTTCACCCACCCGACGCAGCGGAGTTTGGCGAATCATCTCCCGCTCGACCTCGGGCCGGGTCAGATGCGGGGCGGTCATGCCCGTCCGGATATAGCCGGGGCTGAAACAGTTGACATACACCCGATGTCTGGCCCAGCGCATGGCCAGCACCCGGGTCAGTTGGATCACCCCGGCCTTGGCAACCGAGTAGGTCAGGCCCGAGTTGACGACCAGGCCCGAGATGGAAGCGGTGTTGATGATCTTGCCCCCACCGTGGGCGATCATGTACCGCCCGGCCGCCTGGGCACACAGGAAGACCCCGGTCATATCGACATCCAGCTCGGCCTGCCAGTCCTCCAGACTGAGGTCTTCGGGCTTCACGATCTTGAGAATGCCGGCATTATTGAACGCAAAATCGAGTCCACCGAGCTGCTCGGCGGTAAAGTTGACCAGCTCCTCGACTGCGGCCGCCTGGGCGACATCGGTCTGGAGCGGACAGGCTTGCCGGCCGCTGGCGCTGCGAATCTCGTCCGCAACCTGGTGGGCGGCGTCCGGATTGATATCGCTGACCACGACCGACGCCCCGGCTTCGGCCAGACCGCGCGCAATGGCTCGACCGAGTCCCGAGCCCGCTCCGGTGACATAGCCCCGTTTGCCCGACAGATCGAAGAGAGGGTGTCCGCTCATATCGCATCCTTTCCGTCCCCTCTTGTATCCAGCCCTGGGGACCGAGGCAAGACAGCGGTCAAGCCGGTCCGGCAGAGCAATCTGGATTGACCCATACGGCCCATATGGCATACCTGAGACGATCTGCTTCAGCTGGACATGCGACCGAGGAGCGTCCGTGCGTCAGAAATTACTCGATATCCTGGTATGTCCCGAAACGCAGCAAGCCGTCCACCTGGCCGACACACCACTCCTCGACCGGCTCAACCGGCGTATCGGTCAAGGGAGACTGGTCAACCGGAGCGGCACCCCCATCACGACTCCGCTGGAAGCCGCACTCGTCCGTGCAGACCGTCGGTGCTGCTATCCTGTCCGGGCTGATATCCCAGTCATGCTGATTGACGAGGCCATCCCGCTGAGCGATTTCTGCTGATGGGACCGCACAGTCCCTAAAGCCTAGCCTGAGTTGCATGGCCGTCCGGTCGTCTGGTAGAGTGGGGAGTCTTGAGGCAGACGGAGATGAGGAAGCGGATGGAAGCAGGAATGCCTCTCGGATGGGGATGGTCGGACCCCACGTCTTCCCGCCTTCGGTCGCGGGCTCGTATGCAAGCTCTGAGTGGTTTACGTCTGGTGACGCTGGTGGTCAGCCTGGGCCTGCTGCTGGGCAGGGCCGACGCGGCCGATCTGCACGTCCTTGAGCGTATCCACTATACCTCGGTCCGGGAATACACCCGGGTGGTCATCACCCTGTCTGGAGAAACCCGCCATCGCCTTTTCACCCTGCCGGCCGATCCGGCCAGTCGGCGGTCGCCGCGCATTGTCATCGACTTCTCCTCCGCCGGACTTGGCGCGCGCACCCCGCGGACCATCCCGGTCCACCAGGGTCTGCTTGAGCAGGTGCGCACCGGGCAATTTGATCCGAGCACGGTCCGGGTTGTCCTGGATGTCGAGCGGCACGACGAACACCGCGCCTTTGCCCTGTATGCGCCCTACCGCCTGGTTATTGATATACGTGGGCGTCAGCCTCAACCGGCCCCACCGCCAGACCGGCAGGTCGAGCGTAAGAAAATCATGATTGATCCGGGCCACGGCGGCAAGGATCCGGGAGCCTTGGGACGCAACCACGTCAAAGAAAAAGATGTCGTGCTGTCGCTGAGCAAACGCCTGGCTCGCAAACTCGAAGCCCGTCTGCCAGTTGAGGTTCTGTTCACGCGGACGGACGACACCTTTATTCCCCTGGAGGAGCGAACCGCCCGGGCCAACGCGGCCGGAGCCAGCTTATTCGTCTCGGTGCACGCCAACGCCAGCTACAGTTCCAAGGCCCGGGGGATTGAGACCTACTATCTCAACAACACCAACGACCGGGCGGCCAGGCGGCTGGCCGCCTTTGAGAACGGTCTGCTCCACCTGGCCAATCCGGTTCCGGCCAAGACCTACGTCTCGAATCTGGTCAGCGTGCTGCTGCAAAACGGCAAAGCAGACCCCTCGATCGACCTCGCCCGGCATCTCCAAACGGCCATGGTCACTCAGGCCAAAAAGCGCAACCCGCAGGTCCGGAATCTCGGCGTCAAAAAAGGGCCGTTTTACGTCCTGGTCGGGGCGGATATGCCCTGTGTGCTGGTCGAGGCGGGGTTTCTGACCAACTCAAAAGAACGCCGCCTGCTGCTGTCTCCCGCCTATCAGAACGACTTGGCCGAGGGCATGTACCAGGGTATTGCCAAATTTCTCAGCCAACCAGACAAAAACCTGTAGGCCGGGTTGTCGATCAGGACGTGTCGGCCTGCCGACCGGCCAGAAAAATCAGCCCACAGGCCAGCCCACAGCCGAGGCCGAGCACCAGGACGACCCAAACGGGCTGAAACGGAATGGACGGCGCGTGGCCCGACCCGGCCAGCATGGTAAACACGAGCGGCACCGACAGCACGGTGTTGATGCGCGCGGCCAGGAGGGCAGTTCTGGCGCGTGGCGGCCGTTCCGTCTCAGCCCCCTCTCCCGTCTGACCGAGGACAGCCTGGTAGATCGGCCAGATCACGAACCACACGTTCCACCACATGATCGTGCCCAGGACCACCCCACAGCTGATCCACAGTCCGGCACTCGATCCCAGCAAGCCGCCCGCACCGCTGAGGCCGCTGCCGAGCAAAAAATACTTCCACACCAGCAACACATAACCCGACAGAAAGGTCAGCATCGCCCCCCAGCGAAACCACACCAGGGTAGGAAGCGTAATATGAGAGATAAGCCGACCGCGGAGCGCAGGGCTGAGTCGGACATGGATGAAAGTCAAGAAATACAGCAGACCGATCCACGTCACGCCGGCCAGGATATGCAGCCACCGAAACACGGCCTGGACGAGGTCGTGGCCATCAACCAGCATGGGCCTGTTGTGTCACACCCAGTCGCGGTGTGACAAGGACCACGCGGGCCGTTGCGATGCGGGCGGGCTTGGCAGACGTGGTCGAGATGCGTATGCTGGGCTGATTCGTCCCCGGACATCAGGAGGAAACCCATGGCCGAAAGAGGAAGAGGCGCCAGAAAAGACAAAGATTCGCAGCACAAACGCCCCTGTCCGGTGTGTAAAGAAAGCGCTCGGGTTGTCCAGTACGCGGGTTTTGGCTCGAAGAAGGGCTTTTACTGGGCGTGCGAGAGCAAGTCGTGCGATTACACCGTTCGGACCCGCTGAGCTGCGCCAGCCCATGACATACCCGGCCCGGGCCGCAGTCCGGGTCGAGGCACCCGATAATACACCCCCTATGCAACGCGTAAACAGTCCCGAATCCGGCGCTCCGTGCGTCTATATCGTCAGTCACGGTCCAGGCTGTCTGGACGGCGTAGCCGCAGCGGTGGCGGTTGCCCGCTACCGGGCCGGGGCCAGGCTGATTCCCCGTTTCGCCTCGAATAGCCGCATTGATCAGGTGCTGTGCTCGATCAGCACGGAGCACACCCCTGCGGGCAGCGAGGTGTGGATCACCGATATTTCGTGGACCGAGGAAGCGACCAATGCCCACCTGCGGCAACTCGCGGCCCAGGGCGTCAAGCTGTACTGGTTCGACCACCACCGGACGGCTATCGCCCGGCATGCCAGTGGGGCAATTCATGCTCCCTTCACCGACTATGAGCTGAACGAGGCCGTGTCGGGCGCCCGCCTGGTGTACGAATATCTGGAGCGGCAGCTGGACGCCAGCGGCCAAGCCAACGAGACGTTTCGCGCCTTTGCGCCGGTTGTGGCCCGGGCCGATGACAACGACCGATGGATCCACGCCATCCCCGGGTCGCGTGAGTTGGCCTTGACCGTCAGCACCCTGGCCGGCACCGACGACGACAATCTCGACGCCTACCACGCCCTGCTCGATATCGACGCCGACATCACCTACAGCCCGGCTATGCGGGCGGCCTACGAGCAATCGACCCGCGAGATCAAAGACAGTTTCGCCCTGGCCCAACGCAGCAGAGTCCGGCGGGCGGGGCCGGACGGCAGCAGCCTGGTCTGCGCGGTGTGTGACGGCTATCCGAGCGAAATCGGGGACAGCTGGGGCAAACAGGCGACCAACACCGTCTTTGTCTTCTATGATCGCAAAAATGGGGGGATCAGTTTACGCCGCTCTCCAGACTGCCAGGTCGACCTGTCCAAGCTGGCCCAGATGTTCGGCGGTGGTGGCCATCCTGCGGCTTCCGGCTGTCGGCCGCACGAACTGCCCGAGTTGATCGCCCACAGCGTCGCCGGGCTGTTCGCCTCGGGTTTGCAGGACTTGCTCAACGCAGACCGCACGGACCCGGACTAGGCCGCCCGGCCAGTCTTCTTTTTACGAGCCGGAGCAAGCTCGTAGTCGTAATCAATAATCAGCGGCGCATGATCAGAAAAGCGCCGGTCTTTATAAATCCACGTCTGGCGAGCCTTGGCCGCCAGACCAGGGGTGGCAATCTGGTAGTCCAGCCGCCAGCCAACGTTCTTGGCCCAGGCCTGCCCCCGGTTTGACCACCAGGTATACTGCTCAGGTTCGTGATTCAGGCGTCGGAACACATCGACAAAGCCGACCTCGTCAAAGACACCCGTCAGCCACTCCCGTTCCTGGGGCAGAAAACCCGAATTTTTCTGATTCGAGCGCCAGTTCTTCAGATCCTTTTGGGTATGGGCGATGTTCCAATCTCCGCACACCACCACGTGTCTGCGACTGGCCCGCAGCGCGCGCAGCTCGGGCAAGAGGCGGTCCATGAACGCATACTTGGCCGCTTGGCGCTGCTCCGAACTCGACCCCGACGGCAGGTACAGCGAAACCAGGCTCAACCGGCCAAAATCGGCCCGCAGGTAGCGTCCCTCGGCATCAATATCGGCGTGGCCCCAGCCGCAGTGCAGGGCGTCTGGCGGACGCCGGGCATACACCCCGACCCCGGAATAGCCGCGCTTTTCGGCCGGATGGAAATATCCGCTCAGACCCGGGGGCTGGAGCAGGGCGGGAGACAGATCGGCCTCCTGGGCTTTCAGCTCCTGGACACACACCAGATCGGGTTGCTGGTCTGCCAGCCAGACAAAAAATCCTTTGCGGGCGGCCGAGCGGATACCGTTGAGATTGCACGAGATAATGCGCATGGAGCCTTCCTGCGGCTAGCGGGGTCGGGGGACAGGATCAGGGCCACCGGCACACCAGGGGTGACAGCGGCCGAGCCGTTTGAGCGCCAGGCCCAGAGCACGGAAAAAGGGGTGAAGCTGAAAGCACTCGATAGCGTACTGGGAACAGCTGGGCGAAAAACGGCAGCCGGCCTGCGGACCGAACACGGCCAGCAGGAGCGGCGATACCAGGCGCTGATAGCCGCGCAGCAGTCCGATCAGACTCCGCCGCCCAATCGCGCTGAAGCCGGCTAGGAGGCCAGAGGTCGCTGTGTCGTGCTGATCCACGCGCCCAATCTATCCCAGCCGTCGCCAAAAGGACACCGGCGGCCAGGCTGGGAGAGGCGACTAATCTTGACAGTCTCAGCTGTGCTGGATAAGAGGGGGAGTAGCAAATTCCAGAGAGGAGGATTACATGGCAACACCTCAACCTGCCGTGCTGAACAGGGATATGGGGAAGCACCAGTGGTACGTTCATCTGAGTCGTCTGGACGGCGCAGATATGGGTCGGATCAAGGCTGCTGTCTCGCAACTGCGCAAAGACTGCGATGATCAGGGCATCAACCTGACCATCGGTGTTGGTCCCAGCCTATTGTCAGACCTGACGGATGATGTGCCCAACGATTTTCAGCCCTACGAAACCTTTCGGTCTGTTGATGGCAGCGGCAAAGAGGCCAAGGGGACCCAGGAAGAGCTGCTGTTCTGGCTGAACCACGACGACAAAGACAAGGTCTGGAAGACGCAGTATGACGCCCGCGAGGCGCTCAGGGAGGACATGCGCGTCGCCCGCGAGACCATGACCTTCATCTATGGCAACTCCTTTGACATGACCGGCTTCAAAGACGGGACCGGCAACCCCGACCCCGAGCGCGATGTCGAGGTGGCCGTCGTGCCGGACGGCGAGCCCGGCGCGGGTGGCAGCTTTATCATCGCCCAGCGCTGGATTCATGACCTGGAGGCGTTTAATCTGCTGCCGGTCGATGAACAGGAAAAAGTCTTTGGTCGGACCAAGGGCGATGAATCCGCCAAGCTGTCCCCCCTGCCGCCCCACTCGCATCTGGCCCACCACGAGTTACGCGAGGGCAAAACGGGCGATGAGAGCACGCCCAAACGCGACGAGATCTCCCGCCGGTCGACGCCCTACGCCTTCCACGATGGGACGGTCGGCCTGTATTTCATGGCCTTCTGCAAGGCTCAGGCGCCGCTGCGCGAGCGCATGCGGGCCATGTATGGGATGGACGGCCAGGTACGTGACCGGCTGACATCGTACAGCAACCCGGCGTCGGGCTCGTTCTATTTTGCTCCGTCGGTCGAGACACTTGACAAGGCGCTGTCGTAGCGCAGCGGTCCGCCTCGCAGCAAACGGGGTCTCCTCTACAGGAGACCCCGTTTTTTTGGCTCAGCATTTTTCCAGGCTGAACACCGCAGTCGTCGCCCGCAGATTCTTATAGCGGATATTTTTCAGGCGGCGCGTGTGGGCCAGATAGCGCTCCTGCGTAATACGCACCCCCAGCCGATGGCAGAAGTCGCCAAAATCGGCCACCGTGAAGGCCTGCCAACGGGGCGTCTCGTGCCAGCGTTCGGGCAGGTCGGAGGCGTGCGGGATGCGACCGGTCAGCAGCAACTCAAACCGGCACCGCCAATAGCCCCAGTTGGGAAAACTGACAATCGCCTGTTTGCCGACCCGCAGCATCTCCTCGACGATCATGGCCGGATCGTCCAGAAACGGCAGCGTCTGGCTCAGGATCACATAGTCGAAACTGGCCGCCGGATAATCGGCCAGCCCCTCTTCGAGGTTGCCCTGGCGTACGCTCAGACCGCGTCGGACGCAGGTCAGAACTCCGGCCTCGCCCAGCTCAATGCCCCGTCCGGTCACCTGTTTCTCGCGGACGAGATACTCCAACAGGGCACCGTCCCCACAGCCCAGGTCAAGAATACGGACCTGGGAGGGGACCAGCTCGGCAATCACCAGCAGATCGGAACGCAGGCTGACAGGGTTCACGGGGCGGCCTGGGGGCAGAACGCGCGGAGCAGCTGCACCCTCATGCGGCCACCCCGGTCTTCCGCCCTTTTTGACTACGGGTCGGCGGATGGGACGAGGGGCCGGTGGGCAGAACGATGTCCTCATCGTGGACCAGGCGGTCAAGAAAACTGCCGAGCAGGCTGGTCATGGTCTCGACTTCGAGCAGGAACGCGTCGTGTCCCCACGAACTCTGCACGTCGAGATAGGTGACATCGGCCCCGGCGGCGGTCAGCGCGCTGACCAGCTCCTTGCTGTGATAGCTCGGATACAGCCAGTCGCTGGTAAAGCTGACGACCAGGTATTTGAGCGCGGCCGAGTTGGCAAACGTGGCGGCCAGGGAACCGGTCGCGGCGCTCAGGTCGAAATAGTCCATCGCCTTGGTGATATACAGATAGCTGTTGGCGTCAAACCGACGGGTAAAATTATTGCCCTTGTATTTCAAGTAGCTCTCAACCTGAAACTCGGTCCGAAATTCATAGCCGTAGCGGACGCGGTCCTGCAAACGGCGGCCGAACTTCTGCTGCATGGACTCTTCGCTCAAATAGGTAATGTGGCCGACCATCCGGGCCACCGCCAGCCCGGCGTCGGGCTTGACCTCGGCGTTGCAATAATCGCCGTTATTCCAGGCCGGGTCGGCGTAAATGGCCTGGCGGCCGACCTCGCTCAGCGCGATCAGCATCGGGCTGTGATGGGCCGTGGTGGCGATCGGGATGGCCGCCCGGACGCGCTGCGGATACGCGGCCGCCCACTCCAGAGCCTGCATACCGCCCATCGAGCCGCCGGCCACGCATAGCAGCTGGTCAATCTCCAGGTGATCCACCAGTCGAACCTGGGCGCGAACCATATCGCCTATGGTCACCACCGGGAAACGCATGCCGTACGGCGTCTGGGTGACCGGGTCGATATGGGTCGGACCGGTCGAGCCGTAACAGCCGCCCAGGACGTTGCTACAGATGACAAAGAACCGGTCGGTATCAAAGGCTTTGCCCGGTCCGATACAGTCGTCCCACCAGCCCAGACGCCCGTCCTCGGGCTCGTAGTGGCCGGCGGCGTGGGCACTCCCGCTCAGCGCATGGGTGATCAGAATGGCGTTCGAGCGGTCCGCGTTCAGCTGGCCATAGGTCTCATAGGCGAGGCTGACCGGGCTCAGCGTAGCCCCGCTGTCAAGCGGAAACGGCTGCTGCTGGGCGAAGGTGAGTTGGTGCGGCTGGACAACGCCAACATCGCCGGTACTGCTCATGGGTTGTCTCGGCTCTCCAGCGAAGCGTTAGCTATTGGCCGCCCTGAGGGCCTGATCCAGGTCCCACACAATGTCATCAACGTCTTCTATGCCGACACTCAGCCGGACGAAATCGGGCGACACCCCGGCGCTCAGCAGCTCGTCCTCGTTGAGCTGGCTGTGGGTCGTGCTGGCCGGGTGAATGGCCAGGCTCTTGGCATCCCCGACATTGGCCACATGACTGTGGAGTGTGAGGCTGTTGATGAAGGTCTCGCCCGCCGCACGCCCGCCCTTGATCCGAAAGCCCAGGATCGATCCGGCGCCGCGGGGGAGATACTTCTTGGCTCTGGCGTGGTCGGGATGCTGGGCCAGGCCGGGAAAGGCGACCGACTCGACCCCGGGGTGGGCGTCGAGAAACTCGGCCACCTGCTGGGCGTTTTCGACATGCCGCTGCATACGCAGACTCAGCGTCTCAACTCCCAGCAGGGTGGTGAAGCTGTCAAACGGCGCCTGACAGCCACCCACGTCGCGCAGGATCTGCACCCGCGACTTGAGAATCATGGCCGGGGCGCCCAGGTGGGCGTACACCAGGCCGTGATAGGACGGGTCCGGTTCGGTGAAATTGGGGAAGCGTCCGCTGCGCCAGTCAAAATTTCCGCCGTCAACAATCGCCCCGCCAATCGCCGTGCCGTGCCCACTCAGAAACTTGGTCGTGCTGTGGGTCACAATGTGCGCCCCCCACTCAAACGGCCGGCACAGGTAGGGCGTGGCAAAGGTGTTGTCGATCATGATCGGAATGTGATGGGTCCGCGACACCTCGGACACCTCGTCAAACGGAAAAACCGTAATGTCCGGGTTGCCCAGGGTCTCACCGTACAGAATCTTGGTGTTGGGCTGGACCGCAGCGGCAAACTCCTCGGGTTTGGTCGGATCGACAAAGGTCGTCGTAATCCCCATGCGCGGAAAGGTGTGGGTGAACTGGTTATACGTCCCGCCGTACAGGCGGCTACTGCTGACGATATGATCGCCCTGCCCGCACAGGGCCATGATAGCCATCATCTGGGCCGCGTGGCCGCTGCTGGAAACCAGGGCGCCGACCCCGCCTTCGAGCGAGGCCAGACGCTGTTCCAGGACATCGTTGGTCGGATTCATGATGCGGGTATAGATATTGCCGGGCTCTTTGAGAGCAAACAGGTCGGCCGCGTGCCCGGTGTCTTTGAACTGATAGCTGGTGGTGTGGTAGATCGGCACCGCCCGACTGCCGGTGGTTGGATCGGGCTGTTGGCCGGCGTGCAGCTGACGGGTGCTGAATCCGTATTGGCGATCCTTCGTCTGGTTGGCACTCATGCGTTATTCTCCCTCGTGATGCCAGGCTCGGCCGCGCCCCTCTTGCCAAGGTAGCTGGCGCTCATTCGAGTATAGCGGGAGAAGACGCGGGGCAGCAAGACGCTGACTGTTGCGGCCCGCGTTGCGGGACCCGGTACGGCTGGCTATGATGCCCCCATCGACCTGTCACCCACATGCGAAGGAGGATCCCATGCCAGGTAAATTCTGTGTTTCTCTCACCCACGCCAAAGACAACCCGGATAAAGCCACCGTCGCCTTTGTGATTGCCAATGCCGCAGTCGGCTCCGACCAGGAAACCCTGGTATTCTTGAGTACCGAAGGCGTGCGCCTGGCCGTCAACGGCTATGCCGACGATATCCGTGAAGACGGCTTTCTGCCCCTCAAAGAGCTGATGACGAACTATGCCGAGGCCGGCGGGACGATCTATGTGTGCTCGCCGTGCTTCAAGAAACGGGGCCTGGACGAGAACAGCCTGGTTCCGGGGGCGAAGATCGTCGGCGGGGCCAAGCTGATCGAGTATCTGGCCGACGGCACGCCGTGCGTGTCGTACTGATCCGAATCGTTCTCCCGCTTGTCGCCGCAGCTCAGAGACGAGGGCCCAGGAGTCATGGCAATGGATGAGCACCCGTACCAGCCACACGACAGTTTTGACGGTGGCGATCTCGACTGCGGAAACGGCCTGCTGTTGCTGATCCGCAAGCATATCGATCCGCTCACCCCCGGCCAGCTGCTCGAGATCCTGTCAACCGAATCCTCGGTCGTCGAAGACCTGCCGGCCTGGTGCCGTCTGACCAAGAACGAGCTGGTGTCCCATATCCGGCACGGTCAGCAGAACAGTTTTCTGGTCTCCAAAGGGCCGCATCACGAGCTGGCCTCCCAACCCATGCCGGCCAAGACCGCCGCGGAACCGGCCGCGCCGGTGCGAACGCTGCGCACGGACAGAGAACCGGCGCCGATCACCCAGCCGATCAAAGAGGTGGCCATTCCCGATCAACTGCCGGTCCCCCAGCCCGCTCCGGCCATTGCCCCGCTGTCGGTCATGAACATCGGCAGTTGGCCGCGTCCGCCGTGGTTGCTGCGGGCGCTGAACGACCATCTCGAAGGGCGGATGCCGGACGACGAATTTTCCCGCACGGCCGAAGACGCGGTGCGTCTGGCGGTTGCCGCCCAGCAGCGGGCCGGGGTCCAGGTCGTGACCGACGGCGAGCAGCACCGCGACAACTACGCCAGCTTTGTGGGTGGCCTGCTCGACAACTGTCAGCTGATCCCCATCACCGACCTGCTGCCCTATGTTGACGATCCGCACGAATTTGAGCGCGAGCTACGCGCCCTGGACGTGCCGGCCGGCAGAGTCCGCCATCCCGCAGTGTTCGGTCCCCTGGGGCGCAGCCGTTCGCTCACCGTTCACGAGGCCGAGTTCTTGCGGGGTCTGACCCCGGCGCCGCTGAAAGTCGCCCTGCCCGGCCCCTACCTGTTGACCCGGACGATGTGGATGGAGTGTATCTCAGATCGGGCCTACGACACCCGTGAAGACCTCGCCACCGACATTGTCCGGGTGCTGCGCGAGGAGGTGCATCATCTGCTGGCCGCCGGCGTCTCCCTGGTCCAGCTTGACGAGCCGGTTCTGACCGAGGTCGTCTTCAGCGGCACGATCACCAACCGCACCTTCATGTGCGGTGCCCTGGGAGAAAAACGCGAACCCGCAGCCGAACTCGCCTTCGCCGAATCACTCATTCGACAGGTCGTCGCCGGTCTGCCGCGCGAACGCCTGGGCATACACATCTGTCGCGGCAACTGGACCCCGGACGAGAGCGTTGCCCTGGCTGGCGACTATGTGCCGCTCATCCCGCTCCTGCAAAAGCTGCCGGTGGGGACGTTTTTCCTTGAAATGTGTACCCCACGGGCCGGCGATATGGAGGTCCTGGCCGCGCTGCCGGCCGAGGCGCGCATCGGCGTCGGCGTGGTCAACCAGAAGCATCAGGCCACGGAAAGCCTTGAGGAGGTTCTGGCCAGGGCTGAGCGCGCCGTGACCCTGTTCGGACCGGAACGGGTGCTGCTCAACCCGGACTGCGGCTTTGCCACCTTTGCCGACAACCCCATCGTTTCGGCCCAGCAGGCCGAGCACAAGCTGGCGGTCATGGTCGAGGCCGCAGCCCGGCTGCGGGATCGCTATCCACTGTAGACTCGTTGATACCGATACAGCATGGCCTTTCTTTTGGTACCCGCTTCCTGCTACAAGCCACTCAAGAATCCCCGTGTCCTTCAGGAGACGAAACAGGAGACGAAAATATGACACAGCTCCGCATAGAGGGTGAGGTTTCCTCCCCCCACACTTTCAGTTTTAGCGACCTGACTCAGCTGCCCGACCAGATCGCCGATGTCGGACAGCTTGTGCCCGGCCGTGACGGCGGCGGTGTTCGCCTGCGGTCTCTGCTCGAGCGGGTCAGCCCTGCGGACAGCGCGCGGTATATTACCCTCGAATCCAGCGACGGGAAATTTTCGGCCAGCCTGCCGATCACAGCCGTGCAGGACGCCATTGTCGCCTATCGGTTGGGGGATGCACCGTTGCCGACCAAAAAAGGCGGCCCGTTTCGCTTTTTTATTCCCGATGTCGAGGGGTGCGAGATTGGCGAGGTTGACGCGTGTGCCAACGTCAAATTTCTGGGTCGCCTGCACCTGAGCCATGAACCCGGCCTGGATGTTCGTCCGACCAGCCCGGCATCGCACCAGGCCCACCACGAACAACCGGGCCATGAGCACTTGCCCAAAGACTAGGCCATGCCACTCGATGCACCGCCAGCCAAGGCCGGCGTCGTGGCCACCCGCCCCACGGCCACGGCCGAGCCTGAGGTGTTGCTGATTACCAGCCGCCAATACCCCCGCAGCTGGATTTTTCCGGTCGGCACGGTCGAGCCGGGAGAAAGCCTGGAGCAAGCAGCCGCCCGGGAGTGTGCGGAGG
>JAAXHF010000407.1 GCA_012271025.1 Deltaproteobacteria bacterium
CACTACCCGGCCCTGGCCGAGGCCTGCGCCCTGATCGGCTCGTACCAGATTCAGAACCGGGCCGCCCTGGGCGGCAATATCTGTAATGCCGCGCCCTCGGCCGATGCGGTACCGCCGGTCCTGTCGTACGCTGGCAGGCTGCTGCTGGCCGGTCCGAACGGCCAGCGCGAACTGGCTGCGGAGACATTTTTTACCGGTCCGGGGCAGACCGTCCTGACCCGCGGGGAAGTGCTGGTCACCATCCAGCTGCCGCCGCCAGCGGCCAACTCGGGCGCGGCCTACCTGCGCTTTATCCCGCGCGAGGAAATGGACATTGCGATAGCCGGAGTTGGCTCCTTCGTGCAGCTCAGCGCCGACGGGCAGCACTGCCAGCAGGCGCGGATCAGCCTCGCCTCGGTTGCGCCCACCCCGGTCCGGGCCAACGAAGCCGAGGCGTTTGTGGCCGGCAAGCCGCTGGACGCCGAGACCATCGCCGAGGCCGGTGAGCTGGCGACCCGGGCCGCGCGGCCCATCTCGGACGTGCGGGGCTCGGCCGCCTATCGGCGTGAGCTGGTCAAGGTCCTGACCCGCCGGACCTTGCAGACGGCACTGGACAGAGCCAGGAGAGACGCATGAAACGGACGATAGAACTCACCGTCAACGGCGATGCCCACACCGCCATTATTGATGCCCGCGAGACCCTGCTCGACAGCCTGCGCTATAAGCTGGACTTCATGGGTCCCAAGGAGGGCTGCGGAAACGGCAACTGCGGAGCCTGCACCGTTGAGCTGAACGGCCAGCTGGTCAACTCGTGTCTGGTCCTCAGCCTGGAGGCCGAAGGCGCCGAGGTCACAACAGTCGAAGGGGTGGCCGCCGGAGACCAGCTGCACCCTGTCCAGCGGGCCTTTATCGACAACGCCGGGCTACAGTGCGGGTTCTGCACGCCGGGCTTTATCATGTCGGCCAAGGCCCTCCTGGAGCGCAATCCAAATCCCAGCGAGGCAGAAATTCGGCTGGCCATTTCGGGCAATCTGTGCCGCTGTACCGGCTATGACAAGATCGTCAAGGCCATCCAGGCCGCATCCCAGGCTCTGTCACGGGCCGCCTGAAACAAAGAGGAACGGCGTCCTCCGACCCAAGGCTGACACGTTTCCTGTATGAGGAGAAGGTATATGGCAGAACACACGGTTATTGGCACGCGTTTGGCAAAGGTCGATGGTCCGGAACGGGTGACCGGCAAGGCCGCCTTTGGCGCCGACCTCAGCCTGCCCAATATGCTGTGGGCCAAGCTGGTCCGCAGCCCCTACAGCCACGCCCGGATCAAAAAGATTGATCCCAGCAAGGCCCTGGCCCTGCCCGGGGTCAAAGCCGTCATCTGCGCCGACGATCTGCCGCCCCTGGCCAAGGGCACGACCGCCCCGCTGGTCGGCGAGGTCAGCATCGACATGAGCGCCATCCGTGAGCTGGTCATGGCCTCGGACAAGGCCCGCTATCACGGTCAGGCCGTGGCCGCGGTGGCCGCCACCGATCCGTTTACGGCCGAGGAGGCGGCCGAGCTGGTCGAGGTCGAGTACGAGGAGCTGCCGGTGGTCGGCGACGTGTTGCAGGCCATGCAGCCCGACGCCCCGCTGGTGCACGAAGACTTGTACACCACCGAGGAGGCGACCCAGGAAAAGTCGGCCCGACCGAGCAATATCGCCACCCACATGGTGTACAGCCACGGCGACCCGGAGGCCGGTTTCAAGGAGGCCGATGTCGTCCTGGAAAAGACCTACACCACCCAGATGGTCCATCAGGGCTATATGGAACCCCAGGCGTGTGCGGCGCGGGTCGAGCCGGACGGCAAGCTGACCGTCTGGACCTCGGCCCAGGGGCATTTTACCGTCCGCAACCAGCTCGTGGCCCTGCTGGATCTGCCGGCCAGCCGCCTGAACGTTATTCCGATGGAAATCGGTGGCGGCTTTGGCGGCAAAGCCCTGGCGCTGTTTGAACCCACCGTGGCGACCCTGGCCCAGAAGACCGGCCGACCGGTCAAACTTGTCATCTCCCGTGAAGAAGTGCTGCGGGCGACCGGACCGGGTTCACCGGCGGTCATTACGGTCAAGGCCGGGGCCAAAAAGGACGGCCACCTGACGGCCGCCTCGGCCATCATGCGCTACGACGCCGGGGCGTTTCCCGGCTCGCCGGTCTCGCGCGGCCTGCTGGTCGGCCTGGCGCCATACAAGCTGGCCAATCTGCACGCCGAGGGCTATGACGTGGTCACCAACAAACCTCGGGTGGCCGCCTATCGGGCGCCGGGCGGGACGCCGGCCGGGTTTGCCGTGGATTCCCTGATGGACGAACTGGCCGAAGCCCTCGACATTGATCCGCTGGAATTCCGCCGTCGCAACGCGGCCGAGGAGGGCGATATCCTGCCGCTCGGCATGCCGCTCAACCGCGTCGGCCTGCGCCAGATGCTCGATCAGATCACCACCCACCCGTGCTGGACCGAGCCGCTGGAAGGTGCCGAAGAGGAAACGCGTTCACTGATGGATTCTGAAGGACAACACGTTTCCTCTTCTTCCAACCGGGGCCGGGGGCTGGCCCTGGGCTACTGGATCGGCGGGTCTTTTACCTCCAGTGCCGAAATCAAGATCAACCCCGATGCGACGGTATCGATCTTTGTCGGGACCGTCGATCTGACCGGAACCCGGACGACGATCAGCCAGATGGTGGCCGACGAACTCGGGCTCGACCCCAGCGAGACCACCATCAAGGTCGGCGATACCGACAGCGCGCCCTACGCCGACCTCAGCGGCGGCAGCCGGATTACGTATACGATGAGCGCGGCCACCCATCAGGCCTGTCAGGATGTCCTGGGCCAGCTCAAGGCTCGGGCTGCCGAAAAACTCAAGGTTTCAGCCGACGAGGTCGAGTACGCCCAGAAAAAGCTGTGGGCCAAGAGTAACCCAAAGAGGAAACGTGTCAACAGTCCAGCGTCTGAAGGAGGACACGTTTCCTCTTCACAGATGGTGACGCTGGAAGAGCTGGCCCGCGAGAGTGTGGCCTGGGGCAGCGGGCCGATCATCGGCAAGGGCAGCACCACCCGGATGCAGCCGGCCCACGCCTATGCCGCCCATGTCGCGGATGTCGAGATTGATCCGGAAACGGGCAAAGTGACCATCCTGCGCTATACCTGCTTCCAGGATGTTGGCAAGGCCATCAATCCGACCCAGGTTGAAGGTCAGATCCAGGGAGGGGCCGTGCAGGGCATCGGCTGGGCCCTGAATGAGGAATATATCTTTGATAACGGCGAGCTGAAAAACGCCAGCCTGCTGGACTATCGCTGTCCGGTGGCGCTGGACCTGCCCATGATCGAAACCGTCCTGACCGAAGTCCCGGCCTCCGAAGGTCCCTACGGTCTGCGCGGCGTCGGCGAGGTGCCCATCGTGCCACCGGGCGCAGCCCTGGCTAATGCGATCTACCGCGCCACCGGTACCCGGCTGTACGAGTTGCCCATGAATCCCGAGCGGATTTTCTGGGCCACGCGCGGCAATGGAGCCAACGGGTCAAACGGGGCCAACGGGTCAGGTGAGGTGTAGAAGGCCGCAGGGTTTCTTTAGGAAGGACGGTCCGAGGGGGATCGTCCTTCCGGTCCTACTCCGCTCCGTTCGTCTCCCCGGTAAAGACGATATAACCGGCTTCCTCCTGGTCCTGAATTCTCTCTTCCAGGTAGGCCGGCAGGACAAGGTCGCGCTCCTTGGGAAACTTGCCGCGATGGAGTTGGGGCCGGAGGAAAAACTCCTCCGGCAAACTGATACCGGCTTGCGTCTTGAGCGGTGCCGGGAACCAGGTGCGGCGCATAAAGTCCGGATTAAAGAACACATCCTTATCCTCTTGCGACCAGTCCCGGAGCTGCATGGCGTCGTGGATGCCGTATGAGTAAAAGTCCTGCTGCGGGTCCCACCACAGGGTAATCAGGTTATGATAGCCGCGCTCCTTGAGGCGCGGGTTCATCAGCTTGGCTACGCGCTCCTCTATCATAATGGGCTCGCCATTCCTGCCGTAGATTTCGGTCCGCAACGGATAGAAATAGTGCTGGTCCGCCCAGAACAGAATCCGGGGTGCGTAGTAATCGGGCAGCCAGTCTTGCTTGGCGGCGGCCTCGACCAGATAGCATTTGACTCCGTTATCCTCGGTGTAAAACGGATAGTCGTCCCCCATCAGTTTGATGGCGCTGGCCGGGACATCCTGAAAAGTCCCGTCCTCGGTCTGGAGCGTGATCGACTGGCGCGTCTTTGGGAAACGCGCGGTTTTGTAGAGCACATCGGTGCCGAGAATACGCCAGGAGAACTCCCAGGCGTCGCGGCCCAAAAAATCGTCATAGGCCATGGGCGCGTTTGGAAATTTTTCCTGCCGCCGCGGCTGGGGAAAACGGCGCACCCGGCGCATGCTCAGAGAATACCCAAACAGGTCCGCTTTTTTGGTCAGGTGTTGATCGGTCCGGAACGTACTGAAGAGCATCTGGTTGCCATAGTTTTCCGGGGGAGCGACATCCTGGGTGAGCCAGCGCGAGTAGACTTCCCCTGGCTTGGCCAGAATCTGGCCCATCAGCCCTTCCGGGTCGCGATAGTGTACCAGGGCGATAATCTGTTGGACGAAGAGATAACCGGTCGGGGTGAGTGTTCCCGTATCTTCAATCTGAACACAGTTCCAGCGGGGCATATGCGGGAATTCCATGATCCGATAGCCGACCTCTTCGGGCGTGTAGGGCGGCTCGAAAGGATAGGCTTCCGCCGGCATATACGGGATGTCTGCGTGGCGGGGCGTG
>JAAXHF010000087.1 GCA_012271025.1 Deltaproteobacteria bacterium
CTCCGCCGACGATACGGCTCTCATCGACGCGATGGAAGCGGTCAACGAGCATCGGCTGTCCTTCTGGGACGCCGTGCTGTGGGCCACAGCACGCCAGAACGGTTGCTCCGCCATCCTCAGCGAAGACATGCAGGACGGCCGACGCCTGAACGGCGTCGCCTTCATCAATCCCTTCTCTTCGGGCGCTGAGTCACGCTTGGCGGCGCTGCTCGAAGCCTGACGCCTGACCGATGAAAAAGCGCTGGATCACAATCTTTCTGGGCGGCCTGCTGGGTCTTTTTATGGCGGGCCTGGCGGTCTTGTACCTGTTTCCCGGCTTTGTTCTGTCCCTGGCCGTTGGGGCCGACCGGGCAGCCGCCGGCCTGGAAGAGCGGACGGTGCAGGTCGCCGAGCACCGGATTCAGTATCTCTCCGGAGGAAGCGGAGAAACCCTGGTGCTGCTGCACGGCTTTGCCGCCAACAAGGACAACTGGACGCGCGTCGCCGCCTATCTGACTCCCCATTTCCGCGTCATCGCTCCAGACCTGCCGGGCTTTGGCGAGAGCAGCCGGGACGCCCAAGCCCGCTATGCGGTCGCCGACCAGGTCGAGCGGCTGCACGCCTTTGCCCGGGCTCTGGGTCTGGCCCGGTTTCATCTTGGCGGCAATTCAATGGGCGGCTGGATAGCCGGCGCCTATGCCGCACACCATCCACACGAGGTCCAAAGTCTGTGGTTATTGGCCCCCGGCGGAGTGGCCTCGGCCCAAGCCAGCGAACTCGCCCAACACCTGGCCCGGGGCGAGAATCCCCTTATCGTCAACCGGCCTGAGGACTTCGACACGATGTTTGAATTCGCGGCCGTCGTACGCCCCTGGATCCCCGGTCCGATCAAGCGCCACCTGGCCGAACAGGCCATGCGTCAACGCGATTTCAACGCCAAAGTTGTCCGAGACCTGGCCGAAACCCCGCTCTCCTTGGAACCGCTCTTACAAGATCATCCAGTCCCGGCCCTGATCGTGTGGGGAGAGCAAGACCGCATCCTCCACGTTTCGGGGGCGGCAATACTGGCGGCGCTGATGCCGAACGCCGAAGCCGTGGTCATGCCCCACACCGGCCATATCCCCATGATCGAGCGACCCCAGGAGACCGCCGAACGCTTCCTGCGCTTTCAGCACATTGACTTCTGAGCGGGCGGCCTCAGTCTCGTCTCTCGCACGCCGACAAGAACACAAAACCCAGCCCGAGCAGCACATTGACTGAGACCAGCCGGGTATACCGGGCGTGCAGACGGGCGAATTCATCCCGAAAGACCTGCCTTGCCGGGTCGAAATTATCAAAATCCTGGATCTCAACCGTCCGCAGGTACTCCAGCCGGTCGGCAATCGGGCCGGCGTAGATCAACAGCCCGGCCAGCATCAGCAGCCACAGTACGGCCTTGGTCACCCGCAGCCGGGTCCGCTCGGCCGGGTGCAGCACAAAGTACACCGCGCCGAAGCCCATACAGGCCGCAGCCACGCCCTCCAGGCGGTTGAGCTTGGCCAGAATGACGGCGTTGATATTCCCGGCCACAGTGATGCTGGGCGCCTCCTGGAACACGCTCCCAGCCACCGCAAAACCAAAGCCGACCAGGGCTCCGATCCAGACCCCGGCTCCCAGGTTCTCAACAAAAAACACCAGCGTATGCAGCCTGCGTTTGCCCATGCCTGTCCTCCTCTACTCCTCGCGCAAGGCCAGCGCCGGTGAGGTCCGGGACATCCTGAAGGCCGGATACATCCCGGCCAACAGCGCGGCCAGCACGGCCAGCAGCACGGCCTGGACGAGCAGGCCAGGGGTAATCTCCAGCTCCAGGGTCCAGCCAAACGAGCGCCGGTTAATCACAAACACCAGCACCGAGGCCAGCATCAGGCCGACCGGCAGGGCCAGCAGTCCGGCCAGCAGACCCATCAGGCCGGTCTGGGCGGTCACCAGACCCCAGACCTGACGCGGCGTAAAGCCGGTCGCCCGCAGCACGCCGAGTTCGCGTTCGCGCTCCAACTGCAGGGCCATCAACGCGCTCAGGACACCGATAAACGCCACCGCCGTGGTCAGCAGGTGGAGCACCGAGGTAATGGTAAAGGTACGGTCGAAAATCTCCAGCGAGGCTTGGCGCAGGGACCGGTTCGAGCGCATCTCGACCTCCTGCACCGAGCCGACCAGCCGCCGCAGCGAGGCCAGCATTGCCGTCACATCCCGGTCGGTGCTCAGCCACAGCCCCAGCGACGACACGCCCCGGTCGTGCCAGAACTGCTCATAGGTCCGACGGCTCATCATCACCAGCCCCCGGTCCGAGCCGTAATCGGCAAAAATCCCGGCGACCCGAAAATCCTGCACCCCCCGGTCGGTCCGCAGACGGACAGCAGCGCCTACCCGCAGCCGGTGATGGTAGGCGTAGGGCTCTGACACAATGACCGTGCGTTCGGTCTCAAAGGCGGCCCACACCGCCTCCGGCCGGCCTTCAACAAAGCGGTAGGAAGCATACCTGCCGACATCGAGTTGCAGGGCAACCAGCTGGACCCGACCGGTTGGCGATTCGACCGACACCCGCCGGTAGGTACTCACCGCTTCCACTCCCGGGGCGGCTGACAGACGGGTGACAACGACCGGGTCCAGCGTGCCCTCATTCCAGCGCGACACCAGGCTGGGAGGAGCAACATAGATATCGGCCTGGAGAGCGTTCTCCAGCCAATAGGCCACGGTTTGCCGAAAACTCTCAATCATGATGCCCACCCCAACCGTCACCGACACGGCGACCATGAGGGCTGCAATCGCCACCGCAGTCCGGCTCAGCGAGGCCAGCACGCTGCGAATGCACAGGCGTCCGACAATATCCGTCCGCGTCCCGACCAGCAGCTGGACCGCCCGCAGCAGGCCGACCACGGCCACCGGCGTGACCAGCACACAGCCCAGGAAGATGGTAAACAGGCCGCCAAAGCTCAGGATCAGGTCACGGCTGGGCAGCAGCAGCAGGCCCGTCCCGATCAGCACCAGACACATGCCAGCCACGGCCGCCCAGGGCACAACCCGTTGTGAGCGGGCTTCGAGCGTCGAGCGGTTCAGCACCGCCCGCGGCTGGGTGGCCGTGGCCTCCAGCGCCGGAGCCAGGGCGGCCACCAGGCTGGCCCCGAGTCCCAGCCCCAAGCCCTTGAGCAGCCCCAGCCCGCTGATCGTCAGCTCACGCACGCTGACGACAAAGTACAGATCGGTGATCGTCTGGGTCACCAGCCGGACCAGCCCCTGAGCCAGGCCGACCCCCAGCAGGAGTCCGGCGGCCGTGCCCAGCAGACCGAGCAGCGCGGCTTCGGCCACAATCAGGCTGAAAATTTCCCGGCGGGTGACGCCGACAACCCGCAGGGCGCCGATCAGGCCGCGACGCTGGACCACCGAAAAGGTCATCGTGTTATAGATCAAAAACATGCCGACAATCAGGGCTAGCAAACTCAGCGCGCTCAGGTTCAGGCTGAAGGCGCGGGTCATCTGGGCTACCGACTGCGAACGGGCGGCCGCGCTGCGGACCTCGGCGCCAGGCGGCAGCACCGCCCGGATTTTTGCCAGCTCGGCCTGACCCAGCGGACCGGCCGGCATAATCAGATCGATCCGGCTCAAACGCCCGGTCAGGCTCAGCAGTTCCTGAGCGGTGGCAATATCGGTCACCAGTAGGCTGTCCAGCGCCCGGCGGCTCAGCGCATCGGCCGGCTCCAGCAGGGCGATAATGCTGAGTCGCTGGCGGACGCCGCCGGCCCGAACGGTGAGTTGGTTGGCCTGCCTCTCTGTGGCTGGGTCTCCGGCCAGCCCGAGGCCCAGCTCACGGCCCGTCCCGTAGGACATGATGGCGGTTGCCGGCCGGGTCAAAAACGACACCAGCGCGGTCTGCCCCCGGCTGTTCAGCCCGGCCAGATAGGGCCGAAACGGCGCCTCGGCAAACGGGTCAACACCCAACACCCGAAAGGTCCGGCCCGGATAGTCGGGGGCGGCCACATCGCCCTCGACAACCGGAGCCGCCAGCCGGACACCAGCCTCAATCCGCACGGCGCGAAAGATGTCCTCGGGAATCCCCCGCGAGCCACCGACAATCTGATGCGTCGCCCGCCCCACCACACTGTCGGTTGACAGCAAAAAGGCGCGCTGGGCGCTGGCGTTGGCCAGATCAATGGCCACCACAACCGCCACCCCCAGGGCCACCCCCACAAAAGACAGGCCCATCTGCCACGGATGGCGGAGCAGATGGCGCAGGCTGGCCCGCCACAGCACACGGCTCATGGCGATTCCCCGGCCGACCGTTCCAGCACATGTCCGTCCTGGATGCTGAAAATGCGGTCGGCCATGCCGATGACCTCCTGGCTATGAGTCACCATCAGCAGGGTCTTGCCGGCCTGGCGGGTCAGACGGTCGAGCAGTTCGAGCACCGTGCGGCCGGTCTCACTATCCAGATTGCCGGTCGGCTCATCGGCCAGAATCAGGAGCGGCTCATGCACCAGGGCACGGGCAATCGCCACCCGCTGCTGCTCACCCCCGGACAGGCGGTCAGTAAAGTCGGCCGCCCGGTCGGCCAGACCGACCCGGTCGAGCATGGCCAAGCTGGCCTGCTCGGCCCGCGCCGCATCCCAGCCGTTCAGCTCCAGGGGCAGCAGGATGTTCTCCTGAATGCTGAGGGTCGGCAGCAGATTGAAGAACTGAAAGACAAAGCCGATGTGCTGCCGGCGGAAGAGGGTGCGTTGCTGCTCACTGAGCCGGGCCAGGGACAGCGGACCGGGCTCGTCCGAGCCGGGGTAGACCACCACCTCGCCCGAGGTCGGCATATCGATCCCGCTGATCAGATTCAGCAGGGTGGACTTGCCCGAACCGCTCCTGCCCAGCAACACGACGAACTCGCCAGCCTGAATCGTCAGGTCAACCTCACGCAGGACCGTATGGGAGCGTTCGCCCTCCTGGTAGACCTTAGTCAAGCGGCGCAGTTCGATCAGTGGGGGAGCCATGCAGGGGGAGTGTTTCAGAAACTCGGCCGGGGTCAAGCCGGGGCTGGAAAACGGCAGTGTCTCAGTTTGACAACGCTTGCCTGTCTCCTCCCCAGCGGCCCGCGCCGAGGACGCTCCAGACGCTGGGAAATCCCCCTCAGTCCCCCTTTGTCAACGTGTGATGCATATTAGGCCGATTGTTCTCTTCAGGCCGTCCGTGCGCGCCCTCGCCCGGCCCTTCGGGCCACCCTCTCCCTCACGGGGAG
>JAAXHF010000333.1 GCA_012271025.1 Deltaproteobacteria bacterium
CTGAAGGCGAAGCTGAGCGCCTATCTATCAGAGGTCCGTAAGGGAGAGACCGTGGTCGTGTGTGATCGGAAGACGCCCGTCGCTCGACTGGTTCCTTACACGCAGGACACTGAGGAACTCGGGATTGAAGAGCCTGTTATCACGGACCGCGAGCACGCCTGGCCAAAACCCGTCCGGCTCCGTAAAAAGGTCGATGTGGTGAGGCTGCTCAGAGAGGACCGGGACCAGCGTTGATTGTCTATCTGGATACCAGCGTGGTGCTCCGCGTCCTCTTCGGACAGGCAAAGCCATTGCCGATGTGGGGAACGTGGGAGCGAGCCTACTCCAGCGCCATGATGGGCGTCGAGGCACGCCGCGCCATCGACCGGCTCCGACTTGAGTCTGTCCTGGACGATGAAGGCGTTGGGCAGGCACACGAAGCACTCAAAGGCATGGAGCGGAAGCTGGGAAGCCTGCGAGTGAGCCAGATGGTTCTCCAGCGTGCGACCCGTCCCATGGCGACTACGGTGAAGACGCTGGACGCCATCCATCTTGCCAGCGCGCTCTTGTTGCAAGAGCGTCACGTTCCGTCTTTAACGTTTGCGACTCACGACCGCCAACAGGCAATGGCTGCTCGGGCATTAGGGTTTGAGGTGACGGGCATATAGGCGGGGTGACCGGCCGGTCGCCCCTGCTGTTCAGACTCGGGCGTCCTCAGCGGCGAAAATCTGGGCCGGGCCTTTGGGCACGATACCGGTCGGATTGACCCGGCCGATGCCGTAATAGCCGTGCTTGATGTGGTGAAAGTCCACCGTCTCTTCAACGCCCGGCACCCGGTATAGGCGCCTGAGATAGGCCGACAGGTTCGGATAGTCGGACACCCGCCGCAGGTTGCACTTGAACAGCCCGTGATAGGCGACATCAAACCGGATCAGCGTCACAAACGCCCGCCAGTCGGCCTCGGTGATCCGCTCTCCACACAGATACGAGCGGCCGCGAAGCCGCTCCTCCAACTCGTCCAGACACCCGAACACGTCGCTCACCGCCTCGTCGTAGGCGGCCTGGGACACCGCAAAGCCGGTGCGGTACACCCCGTTGTTCAGCGCCTCGTACATGCGCGCGTTCAGCCGGTCAATCTCCGCCCGCAACTCCGGCGGATAGAAATCGATCGAGGCGTCGCCGTAGGCGTCAAAGGCGCTGTTCAGCATGCGGATGATGTCGGCCGACTCGTTGTTGACCATGGTGTGCTGGGCTTTGTCCCACAGCACCGGCACCGTGGTCCGGCCGCTGAAATGCGGGTCGGCCCGAGTGTAGAGTTCGTGGACATAGCGGATATTGTACAGCGGGTCGGGAATCGAACCGGGGTAGTCGCCGAACTCCCAGCCCTCTTTACCCATGGCCGGAAAGGAGATCGACACCGAGATCACGTCTTCGAGTTTCTTGAGCTTGCGGTAGGCCAGGGTGCGGCACGCCCAGGGACACACCAGGGCGATATACAAATGATAGCGGCCCGGCTCGGCCTTGAAGCCGCCCACGCCGGTCGGGCCGGGCGAGCCGTCGGGCGTGACCCAGTTGCGAAAGGTCGAGTCCCGACGAACAAAACGGCCTTGGGCGTCGGTCGGTTGTGGCGCCTGGGCGTCGTCTACCCATTTTCCGTCAATAAGCATGCTCGCCTCCTGTTGGTGTGGGCTTCGGCCTGTCCGTGTTGTGTCTTACAACTCCATCGGCAGCACCAGATACTCGTCATAGATGAAGTCCCGGTGTTCGACCAGGGCCGGGTCGACCACGGCGCTGATCTCCGGGTCGGCCGCCTCAAAGGCTTTGCGCAGTCCCTCGACCATCGGGCATTTGTCCGGCGGCAGGGGCGCGACCAGGGCGGCGAAGGTCGCCCAGTACACGTCCAGGGCGGTCAGGCTGTCGCCGAGCAAAAAGCGACCTGGGTGGGCGTGGAGCTGCTCGGACAACAGCCGCAAGACCTCAATCGTCCGTTTGCGGACCTGAGGGCCGACGCCGGGCCGATAGCCGTACTTCGAGCCGAGATACTGGGCGGCGCCGGCGTCCATGGGGAACTCGACCGCAGGATCAAGCGCCCGGTCAACCATGACCAGCCGAATGCTCCAGCCAAAGCCCAGCTCACCGCAGAGTTCGTGGGCCAAGCCGAACATGAGCGCCCGCTGGGCCGGGTCTTCAGGAATCAGCTGCGGCTCGGGAGCCAGCCGTTCGGCCAGCAGCAGGATTTCGGCCCAGCCCGAACGGGCGGGCTCGTTCTCGTACACAATCGCCGGGCCGCTATCGACCCCGGTCCATTCGACCAGGGCCGAGTTATCGCCACCCGGGATATAACGCGTGCCCACACACGGGAGCTGCTTGATATGAAAGAGGCCCTTGGCCGCCTCGCCCCACGGGCTGGGCGCCCCACCGACAAACGCACCGCGCAGCCCAGGGCTGCTCTTGGCCGCTGCAACATCGACAAATTCCATCGCTTGTCCTCCTGTTGTGAATTGCTGACCGATGTTTACACAAATCGTCCGGGGCGATAAGCCTGCCTGACAGAGAAGAACCAACAACTCGTTGAGCAGCGAGGAATCTCCTTCGAGGGATAGGGGACCGACCAAGACACAATGGAGGAAGAACAGATAAGACCGGCCGAGATCATTTTCGAGGTCACGGAGGCAGTTGAAGGCGGGTACGACGCCCGAGCGCTTGGGTACAGCATTTTCACTCAGGGTGAGGATTGGGACGACCTGAAAGACATGGCGAAGGACGCGGTTCTCTGCCATTTCGACGAAGACACCGCACCAAGAGTCATCAGGCTCCATCTCATCAAGGAAGAGGCCATTGCGGTATGAAGCTGCCCCGTGACTTCTCGGGCAACGAGGTCGCGAAGTTGCTGGCCCATCATTACGGCTACCGTGTGGCGCGAACCAAGGACAGCCACATGATGCTGACATTGACCGTCGCCGGCAACCGGCACACCGTAACCGTGCCCCGGCACCGGAATGTGCATATCGGGACGTTGGACGCCATCATCGCCAACGTCGCAGCATTCCTCGACCTCTCCAAGCGTGAAGTATTCAAAACGCTCTTTGGCTGACAAATGACCGCCAACCTCCCCAGCCGGAAGGTAGCGTGGGACTATCAGAGGAGGCAATCGTCGTGAACGACCAGCTGAATTCCGAAGAGCGGGAAATTTTGGAGAAGTTCGAGCGCGGCGAGTTGAGGTCTGCTCGTGGGGCTGAACGTGAGATGGAGACAGCACGTCGGGCGGCCCGCAGCACCTTTCACAAGACCCGGCGAGTCAATCTGCGGGTGACCGAACGTGACTTCAAGCTCGCCCACGCGCGGGCGCGGGAGGAGGCACAGGATCTTGCGCCGCACCGACTCCTCACAGCTCGCCCACGCGCGGGCGCGGGAGGAGGGGTAAGAGGCTGCTGATTGAGCCGGCCGACCATCTCGCCCACGCGCGGGCGCGGGAGGAGGGCATTCCGTATCAGACGCTATTGTCCAGCGTTATCCACAAATACCTGTCGGGTCGGCTGGTCGAGAAGAGATAGGACGGATATCCTCGTCTTGGAAGAAAAGACCGATGGTATATTGGCGGAAGTACTGGCCGCAGGTGGACCACCGGATGCCCGCGGTACCCGGTGACGAGAGCAATCCTTACAATAGGAGAACTGGCATAGAGATCATCTTTGAAGTGAGCGAGGACGAAGTGGACGGCGGATATACCGCCAGCGCACTGGGATACGGCATCCACACTCAGGGCGACTCGCTTGAAGAAATTCGCCGCAACGCCAAGGAAGCCGTTGACTGCTATTTCGACGACGCCATGCCGCGTCCCAAGGTGATTCGCCTACATTTCGTACGCGACGAGGTGCTGACTGCATGAAATTGCCCCGCAATGTGAGCAGTGCGGCCCTGCAAACGTCGCTTCGCCGTCTGGGCTACGAGGCCACCCGGCAACAAGGTTCCCACGTGCGCATTACAACACGGGTCAACGGTGAACATCATGAAGTGGTTCCGTAGCACAATCCGACCCGGGTGAAGACCTTGTCGAGCATCCTGAAAAACATTGCCCGGCACTACAAAATGAGCGCAGAAGAGCTTCTGCGTAAACTCGACCTGTGAAGCCACAATGCAGCCAGCCGAATTCAAACCCTACCCTTTCACTGAAGCGATTAGTTGACTTCATGGGCGGTCAGAAACATCGCCTTTTCCAGCGCCACAAAAAAATCCTGATACGGTTCCGGCTCTTCAATCGCCTGTAACTGATATTGCGCGTTCGCCCGTACCAACAGCTGCGCCTCTCCTCGCGGCCTGACCGTCACCGTCATCCTTACCCGGTACACTTTCTTCTGTCCGAACTTAGTCCCGCTGACCGACCCTAAAGTTTCATCGGCTTTATCCAACGGAATAAGCAGCTACAGGCTTAGCTTAACCTGCTGAACTTGCTACACGCTTCGGTGGACGGGGGGTGAACCATGAATCTGTTCAGCGTGTTCCGGCAATTCCCCGACCAAGCCGCCTGCCTCAGCCATCTTGAAGACGGGCGCTGGGGTGACGAGCCCGCGTGGCCCTGCTGTCAGAGCCCCCGCGTGGCGCGCAAGGCGGAGCGGAGCCTCGTCGGGCGCTGTGGAACTGCCACGCCTGCAAGTCCAGCTTCACCGTCCTGTCTGGGACGATCTTCGAGAAGACTCGCATTCCGCTGCAAAAGTGGTTCCTCGCCATCAGTCATGCTGTATGCCAAGAAGAGCCTGCGCAGCTACCAGCTCGGCCGTGACCTGGACCTCAACCAGCGCTCAGCCTGGTACATGCAGCAACGGATCCGGGCGGCCCTGACGCAGGGCGACAGCCTCCTGAGCGGCTTGGTGGAAGCGGACGAGACGTATGTCGGCGGCAAGCCCCGGCATGCACATCGCAAAGACGACCACACGCCTCACACACCGGGCCGGGGCACCAAGAAGACGGCCGTCATCGGGGCGGTCGAGCGGGGGGGGGGCGGTCGTGGCCCAGGTCGCCACCGACTTGACCGGCACGGGCAGCGGGAAGGTGCTCAAGAGCGGGGGGCCCTGGAC
>JAAXHF010000445.1 GCA_012271025.1 Deltaproteobacteria bacterium
CTACACGACAGTTTGATGGAAGCGGGTAGGGGCGGGTTTCAAACCCGCCCCTACGACTATCGTGTCGTGAGCCCGGCGGGAGGGAGGCGAAAGGTGTGTCTAGTGCGTCGGCAGCGGTGAAAAATGGCAGCTGACGATCTTCCACTGGCCGCCCTCTTTGGCAAACACCAGGGTGGTGCGGCCGTTCAGGTTCTGGACCTGTCCGTCTTTTGTCACCCCGCTGAAGGTGTCGTAGCCGTTGGCGACGGCCAGGCTGTCGTTGAACACCCGGCACGACAGCTGACGTATGGCCGACGTACTCGACTCAATGCCGGCCATGGCGCCCTGGAGAAACTCGACAAACTCCTGCTTGTTATCGAAGCGGTAGGGCACGTGGTCAATGACCTCAAGGTCGTCGGACAGCAAATTGACCCCGGCTTGGAGATCGTTTCTGTCGAAGGCGGCGAAAAATTCGTTGGCCAGGGCCTCAATTTCTGCACTCATGAGCGGTTCTCCTTAGAAAAGTGAAACGTGTAGAGAAGAGCTGACGTCACGTTTCGCTTTTAGTGGCCGGGCAGCGGCGAGAAGTGGCAGCTGACGATCTTCCACTGACCGCCCTCTTTGGCAAACACCAGGGTGGTGCGGCCGTGCGTGCTCAGGGGTTTGCCGTTTTTGCCCAGGCCCGAGAAGGTGTCGTACATGTTGGCCACCGCCCCGTTGTCATTGAACACCCGGCACGACAGCTGACGACAGCCAAAGGTGCCGGACTCAATGCCGGCCATGGCACCGTGCAGGAACTCGACAAACTCCTGCTTGGTGTCGAACCGATAGGGCACATGGTCAATAACCTCAAGGTCGTCGGACAGCATGTTCGCCGTTGCAGCCAGGTCATTGCGAGCGAAGGTGTCAAAGAACTCTCTGGTCAGGGTTTCGATCTCTTGGGCACTCATACGCGGTCCTCCTTTGGAAGAATCAGAAATAGGGTCAATCTCAGCCTGCCTTTTACTAAAGGTCGGGGGGCGTGTGCAAGTGGACGCAGACCCAGGTGCATCTTGTTCGGCTTGCTGGACAAATGCCCGCGTGTGGTTTACACCAAGACGCCATGGAGCCCCACAGCCGATTCATTGAGGTGGACGGCGTCAAACTCCACGTCGCCGACTGGGGCGGCGGTGGGCCGGCTGTCCTGCTGGTGCACGCCAACGGGTTTCTGGGTCGGGTTTACCGGGAGCTGATCCGGCATCTGGAAGACGCCTACCACGTCTGCACCCTCGACCTGCGTGGCCAGGGCGATAGCGACAAGCCGGCCTTGGCGGACGACCACTGGCAGGCTATGGCTCGCGACCTGGCGGCGGTCATTGCCGCCCTGCGGCTCCAGAATTTTTATGGGGTGGGTCATTCCGGCGGGGCGGCTCTGCTGGCCGGCTATGCGGCGACCCATGCCGGCCGGGTGAAGGGGCTGGCCCTGCTTGAGCCGGTGACCTTTCCGCACGAGCCGGCCTTTGTGGAGCGGGCGGCCAACCGGCCCCTGGTCGCACAGACCCTGCGGCGGCGTGAGGTGTGGGACTCGCGTCAGCAGTTGTTCGACGCCTACCGGACAAAAGCCGCCTTTGCCGGCTGGCAGGAAGCGGTCTTATGGGATTATGTCAATCACGGCACGATCGACCTGCCGGACGGCAGCATTCGGCTGAAGTGCCCGGTCACGGTCGAAGCTCACGTCTTTGCCAGGGCTCCTCTTGAGGACTTGTACTCGCCGCTGAGCCGGGTCGCGTGTCCGGCCGTGGTCATCCGCGGCGAGCAGACAGACCCACCCCTGTTTGCGGTGGCGGAAAAAGCCGCCCGGCGTTTGCCTCAGGGCAGTCTGGTCACCGTTCCGGGCACCAGCCATTTTCTGCCCATGGAAAAGCCGGCCGAGGTCGCTCGGATCATCCGCGCGCACTTTGACCACACCGAGTAAGGAGGATGTGTATGGCAGACATGAACCGCCAGTGGCTGTTGGCCTCCCGCCCCCAGGGCATGGTCACCGAGTCGAATTTTCAGTACCACGAGGCGCCCGTGCCAGAACTCGAAGACGGCCAGTTTCTGGTCCGCAACTGCTATATTGCTTTTGAGCCGGCCATGCGGGGCTGGATGGACGACCGGCCGAGTTACATTCCGCCAATCCAGGTCGGCGAGGTCATGCGGGCCGTGACTACCGGACAGGTGGTCGCCTCCAAACATCCT
>JAAXHF010000444.1 GCA_012271025.1 Deltaproteobacteria bacterium
TCGCCGGGGTGCGGGCCATGTGTGATGAGCGGGCGAACCTGCACGGGGTGCAGGGCACGACCCATACCGCCACGCCCCTGTTTATTGTCAACGGTCCGATTCGCCACCAACTCGACATCAACTGTGCCACCGGCGTGTTTGGCTCGGGCTGGCGGGCAAACGCCACAATCGGCCGGGCGTTGCGGCTCATCATGGTCAATATCGGCGGCGCCCAGCCCGGAGAAATCGACAAATCGGCCATGGGTCACCCCGGAAAGTACACCTATTGCATTGGCGAGTATGAGGAGGTCAGCCCGTGGGAACCGCTGCACGTTGAGCACGGCTATGAACGGCAGCAGAGCACAATCAGCGTGTACTGCTGCGACGCGCCCCAGTGCATCAGCAACCACGGCAGCCGGACTGCCCGGGGTATCCTGAGCACGATTGGAGCCAGCATGAGCGTCGGCTGGAGCGACAAGACGTATTTGTCGGCCAATTATCTGGTCGTCATTGGTCCTGAGCACGCCGAAACCATCGCCGCCGACGGCCTGGACAAACGGGCCGTCAAACGCTTTCTGTACGAGAATGTCCGGCGACCGCTGCACGAGCTGCTGCCCGGCCCGGACGGCAGCGAGGGCCTCAACCCGGAGCGTCTGCCCGGCTGGCTCGACGCCACCAACACGGCCAGCCTCATTCCAAAAGTCGCCAGCCCGGACAATATCATTGTCGCCGTTGCCGGGGGGACGGCCGGGCGCTTTTCGGTCCATATGTGTGGCTGGGGGGGCGGCGCGGGCAGCAGCCAGCTTGTCACCGTCCCGATTGACGATAACTGATCGACTCACAGGAGGAATCACCTATGGCTAAACTCTACAACCCGACCGCCGCCCCGGTGCAGGCCAGCGCCTCGCTTGCCGCTCGCGTCCCGGATCTGCGCGGCAAGACGATTGGTTTGCTCGATATCAGCAAAGCCAAGGGCAATTTCTTTCTCGACCGGCTCGCCGAGCGGCTTGAGGCTCAGTTCCAGCCGGCTGAGATCATCCGGCGCATGAAGCCGACCTTTGCCCGTCCCGCGCCGACGGAGACGCGCCAGGAGCTGGCCCAGAAGTGCCATCTGATCATCGAAGCCCTGGCCGATTGAGGCTCGTGTACAACGTGCAGTGTGCACGACGGAATCTTTTTTGAGAAAGCCGGCATTCCCTCAGCAGTCTTTGCCACCACCGAGTTCAGCAATGCGGCGCGCGCCCAGGCCAAGGCTCTGGGGCTGCCCGATTTTGAGGTCATTCTGGTTGAGCATCCCATTCAGCCCCTGACCGCGGAGGAGGTCCACGGCCGGGCCGATGCGGTCTTTGCGCAGCTGCTCACCAAACTGACCGGCGGCCCGTCCCTCGGATTGCGGGCTGCGGGCTGAGGACCGGGCTGGGGGCGACCGACCGGTCGCCCCTACTGGACATCGGCAATCTTCAGCAGCTGCTTGCCCAGATTCTTGCCCTCAAACAGGCGCAGGAAGGTGCGCGGGGCATTGGCAAAGCCGTCCTGAATATCCTCCTGATGGACGAGCTGTCCGCTGTCCAGCCAGCCGTTCAGCTCCTGTACGCCCTCGGCAAAACGCCGGTAGTAATCGACCAGAATAAAGCCCTCCATGCGCGCCCGCTGAAGAATCAGGTTGAAATAGTTCTTGGGGCCGGGCTGGAGTTCTTCGTCGTTGTAGCGGGAGATGCCACCGCACAGCACGATGCGCGCCTTCATCGCAATCTGGGCCAGCACCGCGTCCAGAATCTCACCGCCGACATTGTCAAAAAAGATGTGAATGCCGTCCGGGCACAACTCACGCAGCCGGGCGGCGACATCTTCGGACTTGTAATCAATCGCCGCATCAAAACGGGCCGCATCGGTCAGCCAGGCGCACTTGTCCGGTCCGCCGGCGATGCCGATCACCCGGCAGCCCTTGATTCTGGCGATCTGGCCGGCAATGGAACCGGTGGCGCCGGCCGCCCCGGATACGACACACGTCTCGCCGCCCTTGGGCTGGCCGAGATCGAGCAGCCCGAAATAGGCGGTCAGGCCGGTAATGCCCAGCACGCCCAGGGGCGCGGTGAGCGAGGCGCCGGCCGGAATCTTGGAGGCCGGCATCAGGCCGCCTTTGCCGGTGGTGACGGCGTACTCCTGCCAGCCGAACCCGCCCTGCACGCAGTCTCCGGGCTGATAGTCGGGGTG
>JAAXHF010000115.1 GCA_012271025.1 Deltaproteobacteria bacterium
GTAGGGAATGATGAACCCGTCGGAGGCGAACAGCACGGCATCGTCCCGCCGCTGCCTCAAGCGCTCGCGGTCAGTGGTCAGCCGCCGGAGGGTATCGGTCCACTCACGAATGCTCAGGTTGATCTCGTCAATTTCGTTCTGCAGTTGGTCGCGGTGGGCGGTTTTGGCCTGAAAGTCCGCGTCCAGCACCTCAGCTTCGGCCAGCAGGGCATCGAGGTGTTCTTTCGGTTCACGGGTCGGCTGGCCGATGATAATGGCATGATCATACTCGTACCAGGCCACCTCAATCTCGCTCCGAACCAGACGCAGGGCGTTTTCGGCGTCGCTGGCTGTCACCTCGGCGACCGCCAACTCGGTCTGCAATTGGGCCAGACGCTGGGCGCCCTCGCCGCTGCTGATCTGCTCCTGGGCTTCAGCCAGTTTTACCGTCGCCTCCTGGTAGACAGGATCGTTGGCCAGCCGCTCCTCTTCGGCCTGAAGGTCCGCACCCAGTTTGTCATACGCAATCCGGGCGAACTCGGCCTGGTATCGCTTCCACGGACGACGCGATACGGAGTCGTCCCACACCGACCAGACCGTCCCCATCAGCAACAAGCCCATGGAGAAGAGGAATAATCCGCTATACGAGCGTTTATCGTCGTCGAGTTCTCTGCGTGCCATACGTCCCAACTCAAGCCCGGCCCCGCTGTTCGAGCAGGTGACCAAGGTAAAACACTACGACGCCAGTCCCAAGGAGGTATAATTCCTTGCCCATGCTGTTGTCTTCGGTCAGACCGACCATCAGCGCGTAGCCCACAACAGCCAGCGCCAGCGCCTGTAAGAATTTTGCGACCCCCAACACCGACCGCGTCTCATATATTCAGCCACGGCGTCACCATAATATACTTGATATTGAAGGCGCTCCGCATCACCATCTTGACCACAATCGCCAGCATATTCAGAAACAGAAACGAGGTCAGTCCGAAACGCACCAAACCCCAGCGTTGCATGAAATCCCGGCCTTTGAGCCACACCACCCACCAGTACACCAGCACGGTCCCGACCACGAAATACAGGACGACCAGCCCGCCGCCAAAGGCGGCCGACGTCCAGTAATCGCGAAAGCCGACCAGATAGGGCAGATCCTGGTTGGTCATGGCC
>JAAXHF010000564.1 GCA_012271025.1 Deltaproteobacteria bacterium
GCCGAGCCTGGAACAGACGCTCGGGCGCTGCCTCGACGACAGCGGTGGCCTGAAGGACGAGGCCAGTCCGGCCCTGCGCACGCTGCGGCGCAGCGTGCGGACCCTGCGGGACGAGATTGAGCGGCGCCTGCGCGACCAGCTGCGCTCGTCCCAGCTGAAAGACGTTATCGCCGATCAGTATATTACGATTCGGAATAACCGTTTTGTTATCCCGGTTCGAGCGAATTTTCACTCCCGGTTGCAAGGGATCGTGCAAGACCGGTCCGGGTCGGGCGAGACGGTGTTTATTGAGCCGCTGTTTGCGGTCGCCCTGAATAACCGACTTACCCTGGCCAGCAAGGAAGTGGAGGCCGAAGAGCAGCGTCTGTTAGCCTGGCTGACCGGGCTGGTCAGCCAGGAGTTGCCCCAGCTAGAGCATCTCTTCGACACCCTGACCGAGGTTGATGTTCTGCACGCCAAGGTCGCATTGGCACGCAAGCAGGGCGGGACCAAACCACGCTTTGGTGGCACGGCGTTTCGTCTGACCAGGGCCCGCCATCCGCTGTTGCTGGCCTCGGGTCAGGCGGTCGTGCCGGTCGATCTGCACATCCCCCAGGACAAGCTGGGCCTGATTATCAGCGGTCCCAACACGGGCGGAAAGACCGCCGCCCTCAAAACCCTCGGCCTGCTGTGTCTGATGGCCCACAGCGGGCTGCTCATTCCGGCCGAAGAGGAGAGCCAACTGCCCTTCTTGCGCGGGGTGTTCAGCGATATCGGCGACCAGCAGTCGCTGGCCCACAGCCTTTCGACGTTTTCTGCCCATATCAAAAACGTGTCGGACATCCTCCGCGACGCGGTTCCACCCGCCCTCATTGTCTTTGACGAACCGGGCGGCGGGACCGATCCGATTGAGGGCGGCGCCCTGGCCTGCGGTCTGCTCAGTCACCTGAAAGACCGGGGTATCTTCGTAGCCGCCTCAACTCATCTGACACCGGTCAAGCTGTTTGCCCTGGCCGATGGAGACTATCAGGTTGCGGCCGTCAACTTTGATCTGGAAACCCTCACCCCGCACTACGCCCTGGACTATGACACGGTCGGCCAGAGTCTGGGCCTGCCCATGGCTCGGCGGCTGGGTCTGTCGGAAGACGTGTGTCTGGCGGCCGAGGCGTCTTTGTCCCACGAAGCCCGCCAACTGTCCGAGGCCATGACCCGGCTGGAAACCTCACAGGCCACGCTGGACACGGAGCGTGGCCGCGTGGCCGAGGAGTGGAAAAAAGCCGCCGCCCTGCGCAAAAAACACCGGGCTCTGCTGACCGAGGCTGAAGAGCACACACGCCGCATGTGGCAGGACGAGCTGGCCGAGGCCAAGACCCTGGTGCGCACTTTGCGCGAAGAAGGTCGCGCCCTGGTCGCCACCCTCCGCCGTCGGGCGACCGGTCCGCAGGCCGAGCGCCACAAGGCGCAGCGGAGCCTGGGCCAGTTCCTGCACGAACAACGGGGCACTATTGCGCGCAAGGAACACGCGCTGCGCCCGGCCGTGAGCGACGGGCCGGCACCGCCCCGGATCGGCGATCAGGTCGAAGCCCAGAACGGCAAGATTCGGGGCGAGTTGATCGCCCTGAGCGGACAGCGGGCCCGCATTCGGAGCGGCGGATTGACCTTTGAGATGGCGCTCAACAAGGTTCGCAAGGCCGGCAAGGTCAAGCGCCAGCGCGCGATCCATGTCAATGTCCAACGCGCCGACACCGTCCAGCCGGAGGTCAACCTGCTGGGCTTACGGGTGCACGAAGCCCTGCCCCGTCTGGCCGAGTTTTTGGATCAAGCCATGCTGAACCGTCAGTCGTCGGTGCGTGTCGTCCACGGCTTTGGCAGCGGAGCCTTGCGCCGGGCAATCCAGGATTTTCTGTCTCAGTCTCCGTACTGCGCCTCGTATAACGAAGCTCCACAAAACGAGGGCGGCGGCGGGGCGACGATCGTCAATCTGGCCGGTTGATCCATGACGCTGCGCCTGGCAACCCGAAACCTGCTGGCCGAGCTGATCCTCGACGCCCTGGACAGTCCTCGCGCCGCCACCGCAGTCCGCTGTCTGGCCGCCTACGCCCGGACCGGCAAACGCAGCCCACCGGTGGTCAGCCCCGGACAGCTTCTGGCTCCCGCGCCGGCGGCCGAGCGAGAACAGGTTCGACGCTATTTGGAAGATCACAGCCTGTTGAGTTGGCGCAGGCGCGGTCCGGTCCGGCAGGTGACGCTGGCGTCGGAACTCGGGCCGGACTGGATCCAGGTCGCGGCCAAGCTCCAGTGCTACGGACACGCCCTCGCAGTCTGGCAGCCCCGGCCACAACTCTCCGAACTCGATCTGGCCGTCCGCAAGGGGGTGCTCCTCTTCAACCATCGGCTCTTTTTTGAGGTCCACGAGGTATTGGAAGCCCAGTGGATACAAGAGGTCGATCCCGAGCGGCGCTTCCTGCAGGGACTGATTCAGATTGCGGTGGCATTCTACCACCTCGGCAACCGCAACCTGGGCGGGGCGATATCGCTCCTCGACGACGGCCTGGACAAGATAGAGCCCCACGCCCCGACCTACCTGGGGCTGGAGCTGTCCGATTTCATTGTCGGGCTGGAGCGGTGCGGTGAGGAGATGAGACGGCTCGGTCCGCAGGGGCTGGGACGGTTTCAGGACGCGCATATCCCCAGCCTCCAGCACACCGAATCCTGAGCTATTCCTCCTTCACGTACTCCTGTAGCCAGCCCGCCTTGCGGCCACGCCTGACGAACTCGGCCACAGAGCGGCCGGCAATTTCAGAGAAGGCGATTGCGTCATAGGTCTCGGGGTTATACATGCACGCCCGGTCCTGGTTCTCCATGAATCCCAGGCGGCTCAGCAGCTGCTGAATCGAGGGCATGCGCAGCATTGCGGCCTCGGTCAGAATGCCTGTGCGTTTTGTGTCGGGGGCCGGGGCGTCCTCGCCGTCGGGTTTGCGAATCGCGGCCACTTTGTAGAGAGCCTCGACCTCATACCAGCCGCGCAGCCGGGCCCGATCCCAGGCCACACAGACCAGATCCATACCCAGCGAGATTTCAACAATCCTGCCGCTATCAGGACCCTCGACGCGATACGCACCGCCCAGCGTGACGCGCTGCCGGTCGGGTAACACAACCTCGTCTCCGAGGTCAGGGAGCAATATCGGCATAGTGCGGTCTCCTTGTCTGCTCAGCCACCCAGGGGTGGCTCATGTCTGCATTCAAAATTCCTCCTGCATACGCAGAAACGAGGCAAAGCGGGGGACACCGGCCTGGGTGAAGCCCTGGTGCTTGAAACGAACCGTGCTGCCGACCGGCGGCGGACTGTCCCGCTCGGCATCGGAAAAGCCCGAGCCAATGGCGAACTGTACGCCGTTGGGGAGTTCGACCCGCAGGGAGCCGAGGCGACCGGCGTTCCGTCCCGAGCCGGGCAGGTGTTCGAGGACGAGCGCTCGGCCCTCTTGAAAGGTTTTGACCTTGAAGATCGCGGCCGAGCGCCCGGCAGTATAGGCAGACTCGGGCTGGCGCAGGATCAGCCCCTCTCCGCCCAGGGCTTCGACTTCGGCGAGTTTGTGGCGGAGATGTTGCTCGTCCCGGCAGGTCTCGTGCTCAACGATAGACACCTGCGGGTTCGGGTGGGCTTCAAACCACTCGCGGGCAAAGGCCAGACGCCGCTCAAATCCGCCCTCGGCCTGGGGCGCATCAAAAATCATATACCGAACGGATCGCCAGCCTTCGTGGGGTGTCTGGCGGCGCACGATGCTGGAGATTTCGGCGAACTGCTGCCGGCCGGTCCACAGCTCTCCGTCCAAAGCAACCGTCGGAAAATTTGCGGTAAACCAGGCCGGCACGACAAAGGCATTGCCGGCCCGAGACACGAGCTGGCTCCCGGTCCAGTAGCCCCGAATGCCGTCCAGTTTCTCACTCATCCACCAGCCCCGGATGTCCATGTCCGGCTCCCAGGTTTG
>JAAXHF010000436.1 GCA_012271025.1 Deltaproteobacteria bacterium
GCAGTCCGGAATGGGCTGACGCCGACCAGTACGGCGACGCCTTCCTGCGCTGGCGGAACCAGGAGACCCTGGAGCGGCGCGTGTCCGAATGGACGACCACCCGCACCGCCGAGGAGGTGACCGACCTGCTGCAATCGGCCGGCATCGCCGCGTTTCCGTCGCTGTCAGCGGACCAGCTGATGGTCGACGCGCACCTGGCCGAACGCGACGCCTTCCCCACCACCGTTCATGTCGAAAAGGGTGAGCAGCGGGCCGTTGCTCCGCCCTGGCGTTTCTCCGAGACGCCCACCGACCCCCTGCGCTGGACGCCAGAGCTCGGCGAGCACAACCGCGAGGTGTTCTGCGGCCTGCTGGGCATGGACGAGGCCGAGCTTGCCAGCCTGCAGGAAGCGCAAATCGTCTGGTGACATTGTCCGCACCGGATTCCAGCGCCGACCGCAGAACGAATCATTGATGGAAACGGTTAGCATCAACTCGATAGTTATTCTGGTATCAGTTGTCCTGGGCCTGTATGCGGCCCTGATGGCTGCCATACTGGGAATACTGAGTGCCCTCTGGCTGCGCATGGGCAGCATCCAGCAGGAATTCGGCGAGCTGAAGGCAGGCGTTGCCGCTGTACGGGAGCAAGTTGCCGAAGTGGGTGGCGAGATCGTCGCTGTTGAAGGACGTATGGAGCGCCGCCACCGCGAACTGGAAGAGCAGATGGAGCGCAATCACAACCAGTTGATGCGGGCTATCCTGGCTCACAGCCACCGGCCCGACGGCCGGCCCACCTTTGACATGCCGCCCGATTTTGAACCGACACCCAGCGACAACTGACACCCTTTGCCCGTACTGTGAGCATAAAATGACCGATTACTCCTCCTACCAGCACCTGCTCATCAAGAAGTCTGACGGCATCATCACCCTCACGATGAACCGTCCCGAGACCCTTAACTCCACAAACTTCCGCCTGCACAACGAGCTCAGCCGAGTCTGGCTGGACATCGGCGCCGACCCCGAGGTGCGGGTCGCCGTAGTCACCGGCGCCGGCGAGGCTTTCTCAGCCGGCGGCGACTTTGAGATGATCGAGCAGGCCATCGACAACCCAGCCATCGTCGCCCAGAACACCAAAGAGGCTGGCGACATCGTCTACAACATACTGAACCTGGACAAGCCGGTCATCTCCGCCATCAACGGCGTGGCCGTGGGCGCGGGTCTGGCGGTGGCGCTCATGGCCGACATCTCCATCGCGGCCGAGGACGCCCGCATCACCGACGGGCACATCCGGCTGGGCGTCGCCGCCGGCGACCACGCCGCCATCATCTGGCCCCTGCTCTGCGGCATGGCCAAAGCCAAGTACTACCTGCTCACCTGCGATTTTCTCGACGGCAAGGAGGCCGAGCGCATCGGCCTGGTGAGCATGGCCGTGCCCCGGGACGAGTTGATGGAAACCGCCATGCGCGTCGCCCGTCGCCTCGCCGACGGCCCGCAGCCCGCCATCCGCTTCACCAAGCGCGCCCTCAACCAGTGGCTCCGCCAGGCCGGCCACACCTCCTTCGACTACTCCCTGCTGGCCGAGGCCCTGGGCTTCTTCGGCGACGACGTGAAGGAGGGCCTGGCCGCCCTGCGCGAACGGCGGCGGCCCGAATACCCGTCGGCCTCGCTTTAATCGTCATTCCGGCGAAAGCCGGAATCCAGGAGGCTTGATATGGGAACCTTCACCTATCCTCTGGAAGTTATCTC
>JAAXHF010000134.1 GCA_012271025.1 Deltaproteobacteria bacterium
AAACCCGCCCCTACCCGCTTCCATCAAACTGTCGTGTAGTCAGCTCCCGCCGGGGGAGGGAGCCGCCACCCGCCCCAGCCCGGGCTTGGTTGAGCAGCGGGCAGCTGTTCGGTCCGCCCAGAGGAGGACGGTATGCAAATCGGGCTGAGTCTGAACGGCGATCAGGTCACGCTCGAAGAAACCCTCCAGTTTGCCCGCCAGGCCGAGGCCCAGGGCTTTGCCTCGATCTGGGTGCCCGAAGCCTGGCGGGACGCCTTCGTGCCTCTGACCGCCATCGCCCTGCAAACCAGCCGGATTCGCATTGGCACCGCCATCGCTCTGGCTATGGCACGCAGCCCGGTGCTGATGGAAAAGGCGGCCGCGTCACTCGACGAGCTGTCCCACGGTCGCCTCACCCTCGGCATCGGTCCCGGCCCAAAAGCCTGGAATGAGAATTGGCACGGCGTCACGTTTCACCCGCCGGCCGCCTACATCCGGGAATACACCGAGGTGTTGCGGCTGATGTGGTCGGCCCACTCGGGGAGGCGCATCAGCTACGCCGGAACCTATCTCAATATCACCGACTATGAGCGCTTCGGGCGGCCGTACCGGGAGCGCATTCCGATCTACTTCGGGGCGGTCATGCCGCGCTTTCTGCGGGCCGCCGGGGCGACGGCCGACGGCTTGTGCGTGGCCTCTTTTCATACCACCCGCTATCTGCGCGAAGTCGTCCAGCCCAACCTCAAGGCCGGACGCGGATCGACAGACCGCAAGCCGGAGGTAATCGCAACCGTCATCTGCGCGGTCGATCCCGACGGCGACGCGGCCAGACAGCGGGTCAAGGGCCAGCTGGCCTTTTACGCCAGCATTCCGTACTACGATGTGGTGCTCGACCTGCACGCCTTCGACCGGGACAAAACGCGTATCCGCGAGGCAGCCCAACGCGGCGATAGCGCCGGGATGATCGCCGGGGTGAGCGACGAGATGGTGGAGCAGGTGGCTATTGCCGGCACCCCGCAGGAATGCCGCCAGCAGCTGGCCCGGCACGAAGGGCTGGTCGATGAGTTGATCTTCACCTCACCCTCGTTCGGTCTGGACCCGGCCGAGATTGTGCGCAATCACCGGCAGCTCCTGGACGCATTTCCCTAGGGCGTGCCATGGGCCAGCCCCAGAAAGGATCGCCATGCCCTATCCGGTTCGCTTCGGCATCCAGACTCCCCAGCAGAACAGCAACGCCTGGCCCGACATGCTGTCCATGTGGCAGGAAGTCGAGCAGCTCGGCTTTGATACAGCCTGGGTGTTCGACCATTTCCTGCCCATTTTTTCCGATCCGACCGGTCCCTGCATGGAGGGCTGGACCAGCCTGGCGGCTCTGGCCATGGCGACCAGCCAGATCCGGCTCGGCGTCATGGTCAGCGGCAACACCTACCGTAATCCGGGCGTGCTGGCCAAGATCGCCACGACCGTCGATATCATCAGCCGTGGGCGTCTGATCCTGGGCATGGGCGGCGGCTGGTTTGCGCGTGAACACGCGGCCTTCGGCATCCCGTTTCCCGGCATCGGCGAACGCCTGGGCCGGCTCGAGGAGTCCCTGAGCGTCATCAAGCAGCTGTGGAGCCAGGACACCACCAGTTATACCGGACGCTACTATCAGCTGGACGACGCGCCGTTCCTGCCCAAACCGGTCCAGCAGCCGCACCCGCCGATCCTGGTCGGCGCCTCGGGCGAACGGGTAGCGCTGGGCATTGTCGCCCGCCACGCCGATATGTGGAACAGCTTTGGGCCACCGGCGCTGTTCCGGCACAAGATCGCCAAGCTGGCCGAGCACTGCCAGCGCATCGGGCGTGACCCGGACACGATAGAAAAGTCAGTCCTGGTGACCGGCATGTTTGCGCCCGACAAGGCCCACGGGCAGGTCGCGGATTATGTGGACGCCGGGGTGACCCATATCATCTTTTCGGTTGAAGCCGAGCAGGACCGGGAAGCGATCCGGGCCTTTGCCCGGGACGTCATGCCGGCCTTTCGGACCTGACGGCCACCGTCTGGCAGCACAAAGGAGGACACGCGCAATGGACACCAAAGACATCATCGTCGCCAAGCTGGCCGAGTGGGACCTGGAGCTGAGCGACGCCGAGCTTGAACAGTTGGTCGAGCCGTATGAAAACCTGCTGCGCTGGCGCGGGACGGTCGAGGACATGCTCCGTGCCCGGCCGATTGCCGAAGGCATGCAGTTTCCCGAGAGCGAGCCCCTGCTGAGCCACGCGCTCGACAAGAGTGACAAGAGTGACAAGAAAGGAGGTGCCGCATGAGCGCCGACCACGACCTCGTGTATGTGTCGATTGCCGAGCTGTCGGACCGGATTCGGACCAAGGACATTTCTCCGGTCGAGGTGGTCCGGGCCACGCTGGACCGCATAGACCGGCTCGAGCCGCAGCTCAACGCCTATAATACCGTCTTCGCCGATCAAGCCGTGGCCGAGGCGCGCCAGGCCGAGGCCGACATCGGGCGTGGAGACTACCGGGGCCCTTTGCACGGCATTCCCATCGGCATCAAGGACATCTATGAGTGCGGGCCGACGACCTGCGGCTCGGAGTCGCTGGCCGACTACGTTGCCGACCAGGACTGCACCTCAGTCGCCAAACTCAAACAGGCCGGGGCGATTGTGGTCGGCAAAACCGCAACCTACGAGTTTGCCTACGGCTTTCCCACCACCCAGTCGTATTTCAAGCCGACACGCAATCCGTGGAGCCTGGACCACGACGCCGGTGGTTCGAGCAGCGGCACCGCCGCCTCGACCGCGGCCGGCCTGGCCTACGCCGGCATGGGTTCGTGTACCGGCGGCTCCATCCGCTGGCCGGCTCAGGCGTGCGGGATTGTCGGACTGAAGGCGACCTACGGGCGGGTCAGTCGGGCGGGCGTCTACCCCTTGTCGTGGAGTCTGGACCACACCGGTCCGCTGGCCCGCAGCGTGACCGACGCGGCGCTGATGCTCCAGGGCTGCGCGGGCTACGATCCGCTCGATCCCGCCTCGGCCAAGGTGCCGGTGCCCGATTTCACGGCCAAGCTTAGCCAGGATGTCACGGGCCTGCGCATCGGCCTGCTGCGTTCGCTGTACGAGGACAGCTGCGATCCAAAGCTGCTCGGGCCGTATAACGCGGCGGTCCAGAAGTTTGCCGACCTTGGTGCGCAGGTCGTTGACCTGCCGTCGATCAGCCTGACCCAGATGCAGGCCATTGAGTGGCCGGGCCTGTTTGCCGACTGTGCGACGATTCACGTCAACAACGTGCGCCACGCGGGCGACAAGTACAACCCGCACGCCAAGCTGTACGTGGCCTACGGGCTGCTGGTCAGCGGGGCGCAGTATCTGATGGGCGCCCAGGCTCGGGCTCAGGTCCGGGACGATTTGATCAATGCGCTCGAAACCGAGGTGGACGTGCTCATGCTGCCGACCTCGGGTTTCCAGGTCAACACCATTCAGGACAGCTCGCCGGGACCCAGCATTGTGTCGAGATCCTTCTCGGTCTACACCCCGATCTTCAACTTCACCGGGCTGCCGGCCCTTCAGGTGCCGTGCGGTTTTGATACGGATGGATTGCCGGTCGGCTTCCAGCTCGCCGGCCTGCCCTTTGATGAAGCCACGATCTGTCAGGTGGGCCACGCCTACGAGCAGGCAACCGACTGGCATACCCGCCATCCGGAGCTGTGAGGCGGACGCTACCCTTGGAGCCCGAATCCTGGTAACTAGGGGCTCACAGGAGGACGCTGAATGGCAGAGCTATTGAAGGACAAGGTTGCACTCATCACCGGTGGCAGTTCGGGCATTGGCCGGGCGACCGCCCTGGCCTGTGCCCGCGAGGGCGCCAGGGTGGCGGTCGCCGACATCGCCACCACGGGCGGCCAGGAGACCGCCCGGCTGATCACCCAGGCCGGCGGCGAGGCCATTTTCATTCAGGCCGATATGACCAAGGCGACCGAGCTGGAAGCCATGGTCAACACCGTCGTCGAGACCTACGGGCGGCTCGACTGCGCCCATAACAACGCCGGCATTGAGGGCGCGCTGGGCAAGACTGCGGTGTACGAAGAGACGGCCTGGGAGCAGGTCATCGCCATCAACCTGACTGGGGTGTGGCTGTGCATGAAGTACGAGATTCCGGCCATGCTCACAAACGGCGGCGGAGCGATTGTCAACACCGCCTCGGCCGCCGGCCTGTTGGGTGTACCGAATATGCCCGCCTACGCGGCCAGCAAACACGGCGTGGTCGGCCTGACCAGGACGGCCGCCCTGGAATACGCCAAGGCCGGGGTGCGGGTCAACGCGGTGTGCCCGGGCATTATTCAAACCCCGATGGTGTCGCGGCTGACCGGCGAGCGGCCGGGCATGTTTGAAAAAATCGCCACCGCCGAGCCGATTGGGCGGGTCGGCAAGCCGGAGGAAATCGCCGAGTCGGTGGTCTGGCTGTGTTCGGACGCCGCCTCGTTTGTGACCGGCCACGCCATGTCGGTCGACGGCGGCATTGTTGCCCAGTAGCGAGACACAAGACAACGGTGAGGCCCTCCCCGCTTCAGGCAGAACTCAGCGTTGTCTTCTGAGGAGACACACATGCGGTACGGCTTACACGTAGGCGGCGGCGCGGTCATGGGCAAAAGCTCGGCCGCCCAGCAGATTGGCGAACTGGCCGAAGAACTCGGCTACGACGGTATTGTGACCGGCGACCACATCACCATCCCCAAGGAGATCGGCTCGACCTATCCGTATACCAAGCTGGCCGAGTCCATGGGCTACAATCCTTACGCCGTGTTCACCACCATGGACTGGCTGGACGCCTTCACCGTCCTGGGTCTGCTGGTGCCGGTGACCAAGACGGTCCGCCTGGGCACCAGCGTCACGATTGTGCCCTATCGCCACCCCCTGGACATGGCCCGGGTGGTGGCCAGCCTGGACGTGGCCTCGGGCGGACGGATTATTTTCGGGGCCGGAGTCGGCTGGATGCGCGAAGAGTTCGAGCTGCTCGGCGTGCCGTACAAGGAGCGCGCTCCGCGTACGCGCGAATATCTGCGTGTCATGCAGGAGGTGTGGAGCGCCGACAGCCCCCGCTTTGACGGCCAGTATGTCCAGATCGACAAAGACCTGCACTTCGCTCCCAGGCCGATCCAAAAGCCCCATCCGCCCATCTGGGTCGGTGGAGAATCCACGCCGGCCTTAAGACGGGTGGTCGAATTCGGCGCGGGCTGGCATATCGGCCCGGTCGATATCGAGGATGTCCGGCCGCGCTTCGATGAGCTGAGAGGGCTGATGGAAGCCGCCGGTCGCACGTATGACGAGCTGGAGATTACCTGGATGGTCGATACGACGCGTACCGACGCGGCCGCAATCCGGGCCTATCGCGACCTCGGGGTGCACGGCTTATACGTGACTACGGCCAGCGCCGATCCCGACGAGGCGTGTGCGATCATGCGTGACTTTCCAAAGAAGGTGCAGGACGCGGTGGGCTGATCGTCTATCATGGCAGAGAGCCCGCTCTGGCTCCGGTCATGACGAAGGGACGAGAGCCTGAGCCTGATCTCTGGGAGATTGTGGTATGTCTGCTATTGCATTTGACACCCTGGCCTATGCCAAAAGACTCAAACACGCCGGCGTCCCCGAGGCCCAGGCCGAAGTGCAAGCCGAGGCAATGGCCGAACTGGTCGAAGAACGGCTTGCCACCAAACGGGATCTTCAGGCACTTGAAGAACGACTAATCTACCGGATGCAGGAGCTGGAATACAAACTCACATTTCGGCTCGGCTCTATGATGGTTGGCGCAGTCGGCTTGGTCGCCGCCCTGGTCAAATTACTCTGAGCCCGAACAAGCCGGCGGCCGGCTCAATCATCCCTCGTCTCCTGTCCCGGCCAATGATCGAGCGCTCCCAGCCCTTCGAGCGTCAGACCATAACCGAGCTGATCCAACATCAGCCGTTTGAGCTGCTGAGTAAGGGCAACTCTGGCGTAACGCACGCTGAGTCGCGGGTGCCGCGCAATCTGCTCAGCCAGCTCCCAGGCCCGGCCCAGCAGTCGCTCGTGGGCCACGACCTCGTTCACCACCCCAAGCCTGAGCGCCTCTTGGGCCGCCAGTTGCTGGCCGGTGAGCAGAAAGTAGCGCCCCCGGTTGATGCCCAACACCAGCGGCCAGACCACATGGACGCCGTCGCCGGGCACCAGGCCACCGGGAAAGTGAGGCGCGTCCTGAAAACAGGCTCGCTCCGAGGCCAGCACAATATCGCACAGCACGGCCAGCTCGGCGTGAATAATCGCCGGGCCGTTGACCGCAGCGATCATCGGCACCTCGATGTCCAGCAGATTCATCAGCAGGCGCTTGGCGTCGGCGGCCATATGTCCCCACTGGCGGGCGGTAATCTGGCCAAAGCCGTCTGGAGCAAATTCGGCAGTAAACGCATCGCCCGTCCCGGTCAGGAT
>JAAXHF010000548.1 GCA_012271025.1 Deltaproteobacteria bacterium
TTATCGGCGGGCGTGCGGGAGAGCGAAAAATCGAACAGCACCAGATGCAGGCGGGAGCCGCTGCCGACATTACCAGCGGCGATATTGTCGGGCTTGATGTCGCGGTGCGAAATCCCCTGTTCCTCCAAAAAATTCACAACCCCAAGGAGATCTTCCCCGAACCGCTGGAGGAGATCTATGGACAGCCGCCCCTCCTTGCGGAGCCGCTGACCGAGGGTTTCGACCCGAAGCGTTTCCCGGTCGGCGAGCACTGGTTGGAGCAGAATTGCAACGCGGTCGCCCAATTCGAGCACCTCGGCGTACTCAACAATGTGAGGGTGACGCAGCTTTTGCAGCACCTCGGCCTCATCCTGGAGGCGGGTATTATGCTCGGGGTCGCTGGCAAGCTTGAGGACAAACTCTTGGCTATCGCGTTCGACAAGGAAAGCGACGGACGACGCTCCCTGGCCGAGACGCTTGAGGACGGTGAAGTTCCCGGCAAGGCGGTCTCCCTTTTGGGCTCGACTGGGATCATCAATGGCGCCGTCGGCAGGGGCGGTGAGAGCGTCTTCGACCTCCTCCAGATAGACCAAAAAGTCGGTCACTGAGTCGATCCGGTTCATGACCTCGGGATGGGTGCTGTACTGAATGAGAAACTGGAGTTGCTCGCTGGCGCCATTGAGAACAGAGCTGATCTGAAGTCCTCTGGTTTCCCGCAGTTTCTCGTTCAGCTCAAGGCTGCTGGCGGCCGGGGCAGCCCCTGAGAACAGATGGTAGGCAATCGCACCGAGCGAGAAGACATCCATGTGCTCGCCAATAGTCGCCTCATCCGTGAGTGCTTCCGGCGCCAGATACGCCATCCGGGCATCTTCGACGAAGCGGTCAATATGCGACGTTGGCGTTACCTCTCGTGAAACGTCAGCTGAACTGCTGCCGAGCCGAGAGCCGACCTGCCAATTAAGTATCTTGATACGCGGCTGAGCAGAGTTCGGTGCGATCACGAAAATACTTTGTGGGCTCAGCCCACGGTGGATGACTTTCTTTTCGTGGGCAAAACGAACCGCTTCGGCTATTTGACGGGTCAGATCCAAGGCCAGATCGAGACTCAGCACCTCTCGGTGTTCCGCGAGGTAATGGTCGAGTCGGACCGATGACGCATCGTACTCAAAGATAATGGCGGGGCCGAGTTCGTGCGGAGTGAAACCGTGCGTACGCAGAATGCCTGGATGCTGGAGCATTTCAAGGAGCTGAAACTCCCGTTTGGCCGCCCGCTCGATTTTCTGCCGATCTTCCTCCGACGCCTCAGCCCGCACCTGATACAGTCGTACCCAGCGCTGCGTCTCAGAGATTTGGGCGTGACTTGCCCGCCAGTCTTGATAGCCCGGTCCATCTGCGACGATCTCATTCAGGATATAGTCACCGACTCGACGCTGGCGCTGCGAGGGCCGAATGCCGGCCTGCTCAAGCGCTTGGCTGATTGTCTTGGCGGTCGGCCTATCGTGTGTGCCTCTGGGTTGACGATCAAGACCCAGACATTCACGTCGCCGGATTGCGGCCATGATACCGGGCCGGTCTGGCTTACCGGCCTCTTTCTCTCGGTCACGCAGACAGACGTGGTAGCGGGCCGTGCCCTGCAATTCACAGTGGAGCTCGGGCGCGGAGCAGAACACCAAGGTTTCGAGATAGGGCAAGCGTCCCTTTTTCCTACTGACTTTCTGGCGCTGCAACAGCGCGGCAAGCTTTTTGGCTTTGGTGTTGGCCGCAATCAATGGATTGTCAGTTGTCAACGTCCTATTGTCGGTCTCCCAGAGCCAGGTCCCGGCGTCACCGGATAAACGGCCCGGGCGGCTCTTGATCTCGATCAGAAAAAAGCCCTGTGGCGAGAAAACGAGCAAATCAACCTCATTGATGCTGCCATCGTCGGCAATGAACTCAAAGTTTGACCAGGCTCGATACGGCTCGTGGGAAGGAAACCGCTGGCGCACGAACTCCAGCGCTTCACGTTCCCACGCAAAGCGCGATTCGGCGATGGTGGTCCAGTTTTTTGCCTCGTCCATTGCCGTGTCCGTCGTCAGCTCCCGGACGCGCCGAAAAAGCCCGGCATGGCCAGCGTCGGGTTGCGCTGTTCCAGAATATCTTCCATGCGCGAGCGCACCGTCTCCAGCAGTTCCGGATGGGGCAGGATGTAGAACTGTTCGGCCTGGATGGCGGCAAAGACTTTTTCGGCCAGCTCGGCCGGCGGCATGCCCTGCTCGATAAACTGCCGGAAGGTTTCGCCCATGGCCTGACCGGCTTCGTCCGACTCCTGCTCGGGGGTCTGCAACGCGGCCGGCCGGTTGCGCTCGGAGTCGAGGATATTGGTTCGGACAAAGCCCGGGCACAGGACCGACACCCTGACCGGCGCGGCCTGCATCATGAGTTCGTAGTGGAGCGACTCGGACAGGGTCACCACCCCATGTTTGGTCACATCGTAGATGCTCATGAACGGCCCGGACACCAGCCCGGCCATGGAAGCCGTATTGACAATATGGCCGTCAGTGCCCTGCTCCAGCATGATGGGCACAAAGGTCCGCACACCGTGAATCACGCCCCACAGGTTGACGCCCAGCACCCATTCCCAATCCTTGAGCGGATGACTCCAGGTGAGACCGCCCGCGCCAACGCCCGCGTTGTTGCACACAATATGCACGCCGCCAAAGGCGTCCACGGCGTGCCGGGCCAGGCTTTCGACCTGGTCGGCCTTGGACACATCGGTCACGACACCCACAACCTCCGCGCCCTGCGCCTTCAGTTCGCGCTCGGCGGCCCGCAGCGCCTCGGCCTCGACATCGGCCAGCACGACTTTCATGTGCGCGGCGGCAAAGCGCCCGGCCAGGGCTCGGCCAATCCCGCTGGCGGCTCCGGTGACAACGGCAACTCGATCAGCAAATTCCTTCATATGTATTCCTCTCTGGACGATGAGTTTGCGGCCCACAGGGTAGCAGCCATGGCTGGGGGAGCCTAGATCTCTTGCTTCTTTTGGCTGTCATGCTACAGCACACTCTAAGCCGACGGAGCACGACAGGAGGACACAGCATGGATCTTGGTCTGACAGGACGGGTGGCGATCATTACCGGGGCCAGCTACGGCCTCGGCCAGGCAATGGCCGAGTGTCTGGTCCAGGAGGGCGCGCAGGTGGCAATCTGCGCCCGGGGCGCCGAGCAGTTGGAGCAAACGGCCGCTAAACTCGGCCCCAAGGCCCTGGCGGTCCAGGCCGATGTGACCAAAGCGGCCGACATCAATGCCCTGTTTGAAAAAACCCAGGAGCGTTTCGGCAGGCTCGATATCCTGATCAATAACGCCGGCTGGTACCACCTCAGCCAGGCGCTCGACCTGTCCGATGACGAGTGGCAGGACAATCTCGATATCAACCTGTTCAGCGTCATCCGCTGCTCGCGGCTGGCCCTGCCGGCCATGCGTCAACAGCGCTGGGGCCGGATCATCAACATTTCGTCGGTCTTCGGCAAACAGCCGAACGCCGGCCTGATCGACTACAACGCCACCAAGGCGGCCATCATCAGCCTGACCAAGACCCTGGCCGACGAGCTGGCCAAGGACAATATCCTGGTCAACGCCGTGTGTCCGGGACCGGTCCGCACCCCGCTGTGGGAGGGGCTGGCCACCACCTTCAATCCCGACGACCCGGACGCCATGATCAACGATTTTGCCGCCGCCAATATTCCCCTCGGCCGCTTCGGTCGGCCGGAGGAAATTGCCAGCCTGGTCACCTTTCTGGCCTCGGAACGGTCCAGCTTCATCACCGGGGCGGCGTATGACATTGACGGCGGCACGGTCAAGAACATGGGCTGACTAAAAGCTCTCTTCGGCCGGCCGGATGTCGAACTCCTGCATCCAGGTATCGCGCGGCTGGGCCACAGCCTGGGCCACGACCCGGGCGATAGACCGGGAGTCCAGCATGCCGGGTCGGCAGGCCCGGTCTTCGCCCAGCGGCACGCTGTCTATCCCGCCGTCGATAATCACGTGAAAGACGTGAATGCCCTGGGGTCCAAACTCCCGGGCGTTGCACTGGGCCAGGGCGCGCAGGGCAAACTTGCCCGGCGCAAAGCCGGATGACCGGGCATAGCCCTTGACCGAACTGGTCGCGCCAATATACACCACCGTTCCCCCGCCGTTGGCCAGCATGTCGGGAATGGCCTGTTTGACGCACAGAAACGGCCCGAAGGTACAGCCGCGCAAATGGTTCTCGAACTCGTCCGGGCTCAGGTCCAGAAATGAGCCACGTTTGGCCGCGCTGGCGTTGGCGATCAGCAGGCTGACCGGCCCAAGTTCGCTCCGTACCCGCTCGAAGGTCGCCGCGACCTGGTCGCGGTCGGTAATATCGGTCGCCCAGAACACACACTGCTCGGCCAGACTGCCGAGCCCGTCCCGAATCCGATCCAGCGACTGCTGGTTGCGGGCCAGGGCGGCCACCCGATAGCCCTCCTGGGCAAACGTCTCAACAAAGCGCGCCCCAATACCCGCGCCAACACCGGCAACGACTGCGATACGCTCACTCATACGTCTTCCTCCTGACTGCACACCGGAGTGTGACTTGTGACTGTCCTCGGTTTTGACATTGACATTTTGCCATGTGACTTTTGATTTTTCCCGCTCCTTGTCGTATATGTCAGCCCGACAAGGAGGGAAACATAGCCTATGTCGGCAGTAGAACGAACCCCACGCATACTCGACGAGGCGGACGCCGCCGGCTGGATCGAAGACGGCATGACCATCGCGGTCGGCGAACCGGCCCCCATGGCCCTGCTGCGCCATGTCATCCGGCGCGGGGTAAAAAACCTGACCGTGGTGGCCAGCGGCCTGTCGCTGGACCTGCTGATCGCCGCCGGGTGCGTCGCCAAAGCCGTCAGCTACTACGCCGGCGGCGGCTTCGGGGTGGCCGTCGCGCCCTCGTTTCGGCGCGCGGCTGAGCAGGGCCAGATCGAAGTCTGGGAGTGCGAAGAGGGTATTCTGACGGCCGGCCTGCGGGCCGCCGCCCAGGATTTGCCGTTTCTGCCCTGGCGCGGCGGGGTCGGCACCTCACTGCCCGAGGTCAACCCCGACCTCAAGGTCATGACCGACCCGATCAAGGGCCAGACCCTGCTGGCCGTGCCGGCGATCACACCCGATGTCAGCCTCTTGCACGTCGCCACCTCCGACCCGTACGGCAATGTCCAGCATTTCGGCGGGCCGGGCTGGCTCGACCTGTTCCTGTACCGGGCGGCCGAGCGGACGCTCGTCCAGGTCGAAAAAATCATCGCCAACGAGGATGTCCGCGCCAACCCGTGGGCAACGACGATTGCCGGGGCTGACGGCGTGGTACGCATGCCCTACGGCGCCCATCCGTTCTACAGTCGCGGCTACTACATTACGGACAACGCGTTCCTGAAAACCTATGTCCGGGCCGCGACCGACGCGGCTCAGCACGACGACCCGGCCGGCCTGGACCACTTTCTGAACCACTACTGTCGGGAGCCCGAGACCCACGCCGACTATCTGGAACGCATCGGCATCAAGCGTCTGCTGTCGCTGTACGAATACTAGAAGACCCCCTCACCCTGACCCTCTCCCTCAAGGGGGCGAGGGAAAAAAAGGATCCTATGCAACACGACTGTACGCCCCAAGAAATCATGGCCGTGTTTCTGGCCCGGGAGCTGAAAGACGGCGAGCTGCTCCAGGTCGGCGTGGCCATGCCGGTGGCCGAGGCTGCGGTTCGCCTGGCCCACAGCCTGCACGGCCCGAACATGGAGCTGATCTTCCTCGGCACCCGCATGAACGTGGCGCATCTGGACAGCCTGCCCATGCCGGCCTTTGGCTGGGACCGGCGGGTGGTGCGTTGGGCCGAGTCGTACAGCGACACCGGGCACCGCTTTGACCGGCTGCGGGACTGGCACAAGCGCGTCTTCTTCATCGGCGGGGTGCAGATCGACCCCCACGGCAACACCAACCTGATTGGGGTGGGTTCGGATTACACACAGCTGCGCTTTCGCGGCCCGGGTTCAGTTGGCACGCCGACCCTGAGCACCCACGTCGGCCGCTATTACATCGTGCTCAACTCCCACACCGCCCGCACCTTTGTGGAGCGCTGCGATTATGTCAGCACCGTCGGCTGGGGCTCGGGCGGAGCCGACGCCCGCAAAAAACTCGGCATTCCGGGCGGAGGTCCCAAGTACTGCGTCACCCCGCTGTGCATCATGGACTTTACCGAAGACGAAAAGCGCCTGCGGCTGCGCTCCCTGCATCCGGGCGTATCGGTTGAGCAGGTCCAGGACCAGACCGGCTTTCGCCTCGTCATACCCGAGCGGGTGCCGACCACCGAACTGCCCAGCGCCGAAGAGCTGCACGTTCTGCGCAGCCGGGTCGACCAGGCCGGAGTCCTGCGCCGCGAGAGGGGCTGAACATGGCAAATCGAGTGACCAATATGGACCGTAAGCGGAACCGGCCTCAGCGCGCGGTCGGCTACGAATGCTCTCTGGCCGACGGTCAGCGCCTTCAGGTCTGGGTGTCCCAGGATGAGCTGGATCTCGAGTTTCACGGCCTGGACCTCAAGAAGGTGTGCCGCCTGGCCGCCGAGCGAGCCTCGGCCCAAGATATCGAGGCCGGCCAGCTGACCGTCTCACGCGAGCTGCTGATCGAGGTCGAAGAGCGTGAGTTGGGCGGCGGGCGACGCTAGCCTATGCCACGCACCGCACCCGATGCCGCCCTTGACCTGCCCCGACTCGACGCCGGCATCCAGGCCGCCGCCGCCTGGCTGTACCAGCACCAGGCCGAGGACGGCTCCTGGGTCGGCATGCTGGAGTCCAACTGCTGCATGGAGGCCGAGTGGCTGTTGGCCATGCATATCCTGGGCTACGAGCATCCGCGCAAAGACGACATCGTCCACACCCTGCTCAAGGCTCAGCGCCAGGACGGTGCCTGGGAGATCTACTACGCGGCGCCGGACGGCGATATCAACACCACCGTCGAGTGCTACGCCGCCCTGCGGGTCAGCGGTCTGGCGCCCGACAGCCCAGCCCTCAGAAAAGCCCGGGACTGGATCCTAGCCCACGGCGGGTTCGACACCATCCGTGTTTTCACCCGCTACTGGCTGGCCCTGATCGGCGAGTGGCCGTGGGATAAAACGCCCTGCCTGCCGCCCGAGGTGATCGCCTTTCCCGGCTGGTTTCCGTTCAACATCTACAATTTTGCCTCCTGGGCGCGGGCGACCCTGGTGCCGCTGACCGTTCTGTCGGCCCGTCGCTTTTCCCGCTCCCTGCCGTCCGAGCAACGTTTGGACGAACTCTTTCCGCTGGGTCGTCAGCGGACCTATACCGGTCTACCGCGCAAAGCCGGCCTGCTGTCGTGGCAGACGTTTTTCCTGGCCGCCGACGCCGCGCTGCACATCTATCAGCAGCTCGGCTTCACGCCCGGCCGCGAGACCGCCATCCGGCAGTGTCTGGAGTGGATCATCAGACATCAGGACGCCGACGGCGCGTGGGGCGGCATTCAGCCGCCGTGGATCTACAGTCTGATGGCGCTCCACGTCGAGGGCTATCCGCTGAGCCACCCGGTCGTGGCTGCGGGCCTGGCCGCCCTTGACAAGCACTGGTCGTATGAGCGGGACGGCGGGCTGCACATTCAGGCCAGCGAGTCACCCGTCTGGGATACCCTGCTGGCAAGCCTGGCCCTGCTCGACTGCGGCCATCGGCTCCAGCAGTCGGAACCGATGCAGACCGCCCTGACCTGGATTCTCGGCCAGGAGGTCGTCACCGGCGGAGACTGGCAGGTCAAGCTGCCCGAGGTCACACCCGGCGGCTGGGCGTTCGAGCGCGCCAACGCCGCCTATCCCGATATTGACGACACTGCGGTCGCCCTGATCGTCCTGGCCCAGCTGCGCAAACAGTGCCCGGACGACGGGCGTTTTGCCGCCCCGATCAGCCGGGCCGTGGACTGGATTCTGGCCATGCAGTCCGCCAACGGCGGCTGGGGCGCGTTTGACCGCGACAACGACAAACAGCTGCTGACCAGGATTCCGTTCTGTGATTTTGGCGAGGCGCTCGACCCGCCCAGCGTCGATGTCACGGCCCACGTGGTGGAGGCCTTCGGGCTGCTCGGCTACGACGCCTCTCATCCGGCAATGGCCCGCGCCGTGGCCTATATCCGCGCCGAACAGGAGCCCGAGGGCAGCTGGTTCGGTCGCTGGGGGGTGAACCATATCTACGGCACGGCTGCGGTTCTGCCGGCGCTCAAGGCCATCGGTGAAGACATGAGCGCGGCCGCAGTCCAGCGGGCCGGAGCGTGGCTGGCCGCCCACCAGAACCCGGACGGCGGCTGGGGAGAGACCTGCGCGTCGTATATGGATGACCGCCTGCGGGGGACGGGACCGAGCACCGCGTCCCAGACCGCCTGGGCGCTGATGGCCCTGGTGGCCGTGGACGGATGCGATTTTGCGGCGGCAATTCGACGCGGGACGGACTATCTGCTCGGCACCCAGCGGGACGGCAGCTGGGACGAACCCTACTATACCGGGACCGGCTTCCCCGGCTATGGCACGGGTGCACGAACCGACCTTCAGGTCCAGGAGATGAAGCAGCGCTTTGTCCAGGGCACCGAGCTGCAACGCGGTTTCATGATCAACTACAACATGTACCGCCACTATTTCCCGCTCATGGCGCTGGGCCGTGTGCGGGAGTATTTCGGCCGCGCCGAATCCTCCACCGACGGCACGGACACCGCCCGCCACTCCGGCTCCTCATCATCGGCCGGATAGCGGGTCAGTATCTCGTGGGGGCGGTAGTTGGCCTTATAGGCCATCGACTGGCTGTCGGCGACCCAGTAGCCCAGATAGTGATGCCTGAGACCCAGGCGCCGGGCGTGGGCCAGCTGCTGCAAGATGGAGAACACCCCCGGCGACTCCGCCCGCCAGGCTGGATCGTGGAAAAAATAAATGCTGGATAAAGACTCGGCCGTCACATCGGCCAGGCCGATGCCGACCAGGCGACCCTGCCGGTAGTACTGAAACTCGCGGGCAAACTCCCAGTTGCCCATCAGGAAGCTGCGGGCGTAGGAGTTCGGGTTGTGACGGTGCGGCGGCCAGCCTTTTTCCCGGTGCATGAAGCGGTGGTAGGCGTTGAACAGGCGCAGGTGTTCGGCCGTCAGGGTCGGTTCCTGGACCACGACTTCTACGTCCGCGTTGCGCTTGAGGGCGCGCCGTTGGCTGCGCGAGGGGCGGAACGCCGCCACCGGCAGACGCAGGCTGCGGCACTGGTCGCAGGCCGGACAGGCCGGCCGAAAAAACTCGCAGCCAAAGCGCCGCCAGCCGCGTCTCAGCATGTGTTCATAGTCCCCGCTGCCGAGTTCGACCAGAATCCGATAGTGCAGCGAGGCGGTCCGCCCGGGCAGGTACGGACACGGGTAGTGCGGCGTCCGGAAGCGCTGGAGTTCGACGATGTTGGCGTGACCGGCCATCGTTTATTCGCCGGGCTCAAACGCGATCAAGGCGTTGCCCGAGCGGGCGCCCCAGAACCCGTAGCCCGAGTTGACGTACACCACGCCATCAACAATCGTCGGTCCGGGACCGTCAAACGCCCCGCCCCGGGTCGGCACCCCGTTGGTGCTGTCGTACTCCTGGTCGGCGTTATAGTCCCACAGCAGCGTGCCGTCGGTGGTTGAATAGGCCCGCAGATGGGAATCGACCGAGCCGGAGAACACGACCCCGGGAATCACCGATACGGCTGCGGACTGAGCCGGGCTGCACTGCGTGCGGTCGCCGCAGCCCGGCGGCGGCACGTGCCACAGCCGGTTTCCGCTTGCCAGATCGTAGGCGAACATCCCGCCCCCGACGCTGGGGTCGAGTTCGGTCGTCCAGCCGGCCTGCGAATCCTCGACCGTTCTCAGCCCGATATCCGACAGGGCCACATACACCGTGCTGGCATCCGCAGCCGGGCCCCACTGAATCCCGCCGGCCAGGCCGCCCTTGCCGAC